>CACKXA010000010.1 GCA_902604055.1 uncultured Pelagibacteraceae bacterium
ATTAATGAGTAAATATAAAATTATTGATCACGAATATGATGTAGTTGTTCTTGGTGCTGGGGGATCAGGGCTAAGAGCAGCAGTAGGCTTATCTGAAGCTGGCCTAAAAAACAGCTTGTATTTCAAAAGTTTTTCCAACAAGAAGTCATACTTCTGCAGCTCAAGGAGGAATATCCGCAGCCCTAGGAAATATGGGTGAGGATGATTGGAGATGGCATATGTATGACACTGTAAAAGGATCAGATTGGTTGGGTGATCAAGATGCCATTGAATATTTATGTAAAGAAGCGCCAAGAGCAGTAGTAGAGTTAGAAAGATATGGTGTTCCATTTAGCAGAACAGAAGATGGAAAAATTTATCAGAGACCTTTTGGTGGAATGACAAAAAATTATGGTAATGGGACTGCCCAAAGAACGTGCGCAGCAGCTGACAGAACTGGCCATGCGATTTTACATACTCTATACGGGCAAGCACTTAAACATAACACAGAATTTTTTATAGAGTATTTTGCATTAGACTTAATTATGAAAAATGGTGAATGCAAAGGAGTAATTGCTTGGAATTTAACTGATGGAACAATCCATAGATTTAGATCTCACATAACTATAATTGCTACTGGAGGATATGGAAAAGTTTATTATTCAGCTACTTCAGCCCACACTTGTACTGGAGATGGTAATGCAATGGTACTTAGAGCGGGCTTGCCTTTACAGGACATGGAATTTGTTCAATTTCACCCAACAGGTATTTATGGAGTAGGATGTTTAATTACCGAGGGAGCAAGAGGTGAAGGTGGATTTCTTGTAAACGGAAAAGGTGAAAGATTTATGGAGCGTTATGCCCCAAACGCAAAAGATCTTGCGTCAAGGGATGTAGTTAGTAGATCCATGGAGATGGAAATTAACGAAGGTAGAGGAGTTGGAAAAGATAAAGATCACATAAGTTTACACTTAGATCATTTAGATAAAGAAGTTTTAGATGAAAGACTTCCTGGAATAACGGAAGCTGCGAAAACTTTTGCAAATGTAGACATTAACAAAGAACCAATACCTGTAGTCCCTACTGTTCATTATAATATGGGAGGTATACCAACTAATTACAAAGCAGAAGTTCTAACTTTAAATGGATCTGAAAAAACCGTTCCAGGCCTAATGGCAATTGGGGAAGCTGCTTGTGTATCAGTGCACGGCGCTAATAGACTGGGTTCAAACTCGTTGATAGACCTTGTTGTTTTTGGAAGAGCTGCAGCTAAAAGAGCGGCTGAACTAGTTAAACCAGGAACACCACATGAAGAAGTTTCTAATTTAGAAACAGATAAATGTCTAGATAGATTTGATAAAATTAGAAATTCAAAAGGCTCTACAAAAACCTCAGAATTAAGATTGAAAATGCAAAAAACCATGCAATCTAAATGCGCAGTGTTTAGAACTGAAAAAACATTAAAAGAAGGTGTAGATCAAATAAGAAAACCTTACGAGGCAATGGAAGATATCTCAGTAAAAGATAAATCATTACTTTTTAATACAGATTTAGTTGAAACTTTGGAATTCGATAATCTTATAAGACAAGCATTGACAACTATGGACTCTGCATATAGCAGAAAAGAAAGCAGAGGAGCACATGCTAGAGAAGATTTTAACAAAAGAGACGATAAAAATTTTATGAAACATACTTTAGCGTGGCAAAATGATAAAAAAGTAGAAATAAAATATAGAGATGTACATTCCAGAACTTTAACAAATGATGTTCAATATTTTCCTCCAAAAGAAAGAGTATATTAAAAATGGTACAGTTTAACCTACCTCAAAATTCTAAAATTGAAGTAGGTAAATATTACAAAAACCTAGCAAACTCTAAAAATTTAAAAAAAGTAAATGTTTATAGATGGGATCCATCGTCAGGAAAAAATCCAAGAGTAGATACATTCGAAGTAGACATGGATAATTGTGGTCCAAAAGTATTAGACATATTATTCAAAATTAAAAATGAAATTGACTCTTCTTTAACCTTTAGAAGGTCGTGTGCTCATGGAGTTTGCGGATCATGTGCGATGAATATAGATGGTGTAAACACTTTAGCATGTATTAAATCACATACTGATATTAATGGAGATTTGAATATTTATCCTCTGCCACATCTTAAAGTAATTAAAGATTTAATTGGAGATTTAACAACTCTTTACAAGCAATATGAGTCCATTAAGCCTTGGTTAGAAACAGAACAAACTGGAAAAGAAAAAGCTGAATTAAAGCAATCTCAGAAGGATAGAGAAAAGCTTGATGGATATTATGAGTGCATACTTTGTGCTTGCTGCTCAACTTCATGTCCAAGTTATTGGTGGAATGGAGATAAATATTTGGGACCAGCAGTTTTACTTCAAGCTTATCGTTGGATAAATGACAGTAGAGATGGAGATAAAAAAGAAAGACTAAAAAAAAGTGGCAGATGAGCTAAAATTATATAGATGCCACACCATAATGAATTGTACTAATTCTTGTCCAAAAGGATTAAATCCAGCAAAAGCTATTGGTTCCATTAAGAAAATGCTTGCAACAAGTTAAAAGCTTATTTATTCAATAGCATCATGAAAAATATTGAACACTTTGTTGATGGTAAGTTATTCAAAGGAGAGTCAAAAAGAGTCGGAAAAGTTTTTAACCCAGCAACCGGTGAGCAAAGCGCTGAAGTCAAGTTAGCAACTGCAAAAGATGTGAATGAAGCAGTAAAAAATGCTAAAAAAGCTTTTGAAAATTGGGCTAACAAACCTCCACTTCAGAGAGCAAGAGTGATGTTTAAATTTAAAGAGTTAATTGAAAAAAACTCTGATGAACTTACAAAAATTATTGTAGCTGAACACGGTAAAGTTTATGAAGATGCAAGAGGTTCATTAACAAGAGGTTTAGAAGTTGTTGAATTCGCTTGTGGTATTCCACAAATGCTTAAAGGGGAGTTTACTGAAAACGTTGGATCAAATGTTGACAGCTGGTCAATACGTCAACCTTTGGGTGTTTGTGCAGGAATTACTCCTTTCAATTTTCCAGCAATGGTTCCTATGTGGATGTTTCCAATGGCTATAGCATGTGGAAATACATTTGTTTTAAAACCATCAGAAAAAGATCCTTCCTGTTCAATGAGATTAGCGGAACTTTTAAAAGAAGCAGGACTACCCGATGGAGTCTTTAATATAGTAAACGGAGACAAAGAAGCGGTTGATGCACTAATAAATAATAAAGATATTGTTGCGATGAGTTTTGTTGGATCAACGCCTATTGCAAAGTATATTTATGAAAATTGTGCAAAAAATGAAAAAAGAGTTCAAGCTTTAGGAGGTGCTAAGAACCATTGTGTAGTCATGCCAGACTGTGATTTAGATCAGGCAGTAAATGGTTTGATGGGGGGCAGCATATGGGTCAGCTGGAGAAAGATGCATGGCCCAATCAGTTGCAGTTGCTGTAGGCGATATAGGAGATAAACTAGTTAGTTCTTTAGCAAAAAAAGTTGAAGCACTTAAGGTAGGCCCGGGTATGGATAAACAATCAGAAATGGGTCCATTAGTTACAAAAGAACATCTAGCCAAAGTAAAAGGCTATGTTGATATTGGAAAAAAAGAGGGAGCTAAATTAGTAGTTGATGGAAGAGACTTTAAATTACAAGGTTATGAGAATGGCTATTATATCGGAGGATGCTTGTTTGATCACGTTACTAAAGATATGAGAATTTATAAAGAAGAAATTTTTGGACCAGTTCTATCTGTAGTAAGAGCAAAAGATTTTAATGAGGCGTTAAACTTAGTCAATGACCATGAATTTGGCAATGGAGTAAGTATTTTTACTAGAGACGGAGACTCAGGAAGAACTTTTTCTAATAAAGCTAAAATAGGAATGGTAGGTATAAATATACCTATCCCAGTACCAGTGGCATTTCACAGTTTTGGTGGTTGGAAAAGATCTTTATTTGGCGATCAGCATATGCACGGACCTGAAGGAGTAAGATTTTATACAAAATTAAAAACAATAACATCAAGATGGCCATCGGGCTTAAGGTCAGACCCTGAGTTTGTCATGCCAACAATGAAATAAAGGAAAAATATGAGAAAAAAAATTACCTTAATAGGTGCAGGTCAAATTGGAGGAACTCTAGCTCATTTAATTGCACTTAAGGAATTAGGGGATGTTGTACTATTCGATGTAGCTGCTGGAATTGCAAAAGGAAAAGCTTTAGACATAGCTCAATCTTCTCCAGTAGATGGATTTAATATTAATTTGATGGGAACAGACAATTATGATGATACTAAAAATTCGGATGTAATAATAATTACAGCTGGTGTACCCAGAAAACCAGGTATGACAAGGGATGATCTATTGGGAATTAATCTTAAAATAATAAAACAGGTTGCGACGGGTATAAAAGATACTTCTCCTAATGCTTTTGTAATATGCATTACCAACCCACTTGATGTAATTGTAATGGCTCTTCAAAAGTATTCAGGTTTACCTAAAAATAAAATAGTAGGTATGGCTGGAATTCTAGACTCGTCTAGGTTCATTTACTTTTTATCCCAGGAATTAAAAGTAGAAGTTAAAAAAATCAAATCATTTGTTTTAGGGGGACACGGAGATAGCATGGTAGCAATGCTAGGCGCTACTGAGGTTGAAGGAAAAAAAATTAATGATTTAGTTAATGAAGGAAAAATTTCAAAAAAGAAATTAAGTGAAATTGTAGAGAGAACAAAAAAAGGTGGCGCTGAAATTGTTAAATATTTAGAAAAAGGCTCTGCATTTTATGCTCCAGCAGCATCAGGTGTTGAAATGGCAGAAAGTTATATTAAAGATCAAAAAAAACAACTTCCATGCGCTGCTTATCTCAATGGGGAATATAGTACTAAAGATTTATATGCAGGAGTTCCAGTTATTATTGGGTCTAAAGGTGTTGAAAAAATCATTGAGTTAAAATTAAGTGATGAAGAAAAAAAAAATTTTGAAAATTCTATTAAATCAGTTCAAGACTTATTTTTAGCTGCACAAAAAATTGATCCAGATCTAAAATAATTATTTCTTTTTATAAGTTGCAATTATGCATTTTCCAAAATTATAATTTGTAATAAAATCAATTATAATTGTAAAAGGGGTAAAAATTTTGTCCCAAAGAAATATTTTAAAATTAGAGGGAAATGTTTCATTTTTGAAAATAATTTTATTTAAATAGTACAGGATAAATCCTATAGCGTCTAAATACTTTAAATTAACTTTTTCTAAATCTTGAAAGTTGTCTTTAAAGAACTTCCTTTCATATCTTCTAAAGTGACCAACAGCCTTGTCTAAATTTCCATAAATTTTTTGATGAGCTGGGACCATTATAATTAAATGACCTCCAACTTTTAATCTTTTTTTTGCATCTTCGATTTCTTTAATATCATCTTCTATATGCTCTAAAACATGAAAGTATAATATTGAGTCAAATTTCTTTTCAATCTTATCGACAGATAAATCAGAAACTTTAATATTGTCAAAATTTTTAAAATTCTTTTTAAGGTCAAAAATATTTTTTGTGTCCGTTTCAGTCAGAGTTATACTTCTTAAATCTTTTTTGTAATAGTTTCTTGTAAAACTTCCGCAACCAGCACCAACTTCTAAAATATCTCCTTTAATATATTTCTTAATTATTGATAGACAATATTTTATATGAAAATTCGCATTATCGAATCGCTCAGTAGCTATTTCAGGATAATTTTCCATTTAAAATTTTGTTTTTCTAAAGTAAATTGTTTATAAAATTAAATGACTATCTTACCCATAAAAAAATTATTTGGTACACATTTTTTTTATACGGTAATTATAATTTTATTCTCCTTTTCAACAAATTTTTACTATTCGAAATTAGGAGTTTTTCCCATAGACACTTTTTTACACTATGATAGCGCCTATAGAATATTAGAAAATGAAATACCTTTTAGAGATTATTGGATTGTTTCGGGACTAGTTGTAGACGTTATTCAATCTATTTTTTTCAAACTTTTTGGAACTAATTGGTTTGCCTATATACTTCACTCATCTATCTTCAATTGTTTAGTAGCATTGTTTACTTATTTTTTTTTGATAGAATTGAAACTTAATAAATTAAAAGCTACTTTTTATACTTTTTCTTTTGCAATTTTAGCTTATACAATTTCAGGAACACCATTTGTAGATCATCATGCTGCTTTTTTTCTTTTAATTGCAACTTTTCTGATAATTAAAAATTTAAGATTACAAAGCAATTATCTTTGGGTTTTAATAGTTTTTTTATTCTTTCTAAGTTTTTTATCTAAACAAGTACCTGTTACCTATGCATCACTTTTATACACTGTAATCCTTTTTTATTATTTAATTAAAAAAAAGGAAATAAATAAAATATTCGTTATTTTATCTTCAATATTTTTTATCACTATCATCTTTCTTTTCATTTTAAAAATTGTGGGAATTGATTTAAAAATTTTCTTTATCCAATACTTGGATTTTCCACGCTCGATCGGATCTTCTAGATTAGAATACTTAAACATAACAATTAATAGTTTTTTTAATCATTATAAATTTTTAATTTTTCCAATAATCATAATTATATGGATGAAGTTTAAAAAGTTTAATTTTAAAAAAAAAATAAGTTTTTCAGTGGAAATTGTTAGCTTAATGATACTATTAGCTTTTGCCTTTTCGTTAATTTTTCATCAAATTATGAGCAAAAATCAAATATTCATTTATTTTTTAATACCAATTTTTTTTGGTTATTTAGACTCTACTTTAAATGAATTAAAAGGAAATTTTAAAAAGTTTATTTCGCTCTTTTTAATTATTTTTTTAACTTTTATAACTTTAAAATATCATTTTAGGTATAATGAACCTAGAAAATTTCATGAACTTGCAACGGTAAATTTAGATGATGCAATTAAGGCAAATTTAATGCATGAGAGTTTGAATAATTTATCCTGGATTAATCCTCTTTTTAAGGGAAATGCAAATGATGAAATATCAATTTTAAGGATAGCTAAAAAAAGGTTTGATAATTTAAGAAAAAATGAAGTTATGTTAATTACTCATTATCAATTTTTACAAAGTATAACTAAAAAAAAACTAAATTATCCTAATAGAACTTATACAACCGATGGAGTGAGTATGCCTCATAGAAAAAATGAAAATTATAAATCTTATAAGAATTTTTTAATAAATAAGATTAAAAGAGAAAAGATATCGGAAATTTATTTTTTTAAACACGAGAACATTTCTAATAAAGTGGTGACAGATTATATTGATAAAAAATGCTACTCAATTAAAGAGGATGAAATTTTTTTAATTTTTAAATTAAAGTGTTTTCAGTGATGAAACTTTTTTAATAAAGTAAGATATTTTTGAAAAGTTTCTGACCCAATGTTTATATTTAATTGAAATCACGCATAAATTAAAAGTCACAATCACTAAAATAATTATGGACTTCATACTCTCTGGTAAAAAATTTACAGTTAGCAATAAGTAGATGGATGAAGTTAAAAGGATATTTTTTATAAAAACACTATTTACTCTTAAAGAGTGTTCAATTAAAGCTGGCAAACCTAATTTAGATTTATCATAATATCTTTTTTCTCTTTTTGAGTACAATCTCTTTATTTTACAATTCTTTAAAACCGAGCTTGAATGAGCATACCAAGAACTGTTATCAGATAAAAGTTTTTGTAAGTTACCTTTATGAAAGGTTGTAAAGTTACCAAATGAAATCCATTTTAAAGTAAAAACGAATGTTAAACATAAATGTATTTTATAAAATAGGACAATTATCTGAGGCTCTTCTCTTCGCTTTCTATTAGCGGTAATTACATAATCAGGATTTTTAATTGCCTCTGCAAGCATTTTCCTAAGTTGAAAAGGACTATCTTCACCATCACTATCCATTACAGTTATAAAGCATTTCTTTTTAAATTTTTTTATATAGTTTAAGCCAACTGCTATGGCTTTTTGGCTACCTAGATTATTTTTTAATGTAATTATTTTTATATTTTTAATCTTTTTTAATTTTTTATAATTTACGTGAATCTTTTCTGGGGAATTGTCATTTATAATTAAAATTTTGTTATTTATTTTTTTCTGACTCTTAAAGCACAAATTTATTTTAAATAATAATTTATTTAATGATCTCCAATCATTATACACTGGTATTACTAATAGATGTTCTATAGGGCTCAATATTATTATTTACCTTTATTTAGATCTGTCTTAATTTTATTAATAAAATCGTTAATCAATTTTGCATCATCAGGCTTAATATAGACATCTTTATTTATTGCGCTATTCATCTCATCTTTGATTTTTGATTTTAATATTAAGACTTTTTCCTTTGAAAAATTGTTTGCTAGTTCTGTTTTAAGTTTTTTAAACAAATAACTAAACGAGAGATGGAATGCTATTAAAAAAAGAAAGAAGATCAGCATAGATTTATAAAAAAATAGTTTCATAGTTTAATCCTTTAATTTAAATATTTCATAAACAGTAAGTTTACTTATTTTTAATTCATAAATCTTACTAAAATTTTTTGGAACTTCATATTTCTTATTTAATTTAGCGTCTACTTCTGAAATGTTATTTTTATAAATATAATCCGCTTTTTCATATTCTTGACCAACAATTTCAAACTTATTTTGTATATCAAACGAAAATGCTTCCAAACCTCTCTGAAGAGGTGTGTGACTAGCAACACCTATTTTAATTTTCTTTCGCTTGTCATTTTTTAATATCTCTTGAAAAAAATGTTTGGAAGAAAGGCCATGATAATCACCTTCAAATCCATTTATAGTTTTGCTGCTTAGAAAGTTGTTAAAATATAAACTTTGAAATGGGTGGTAATTAATCAAAAATTTAAAATTACAAATAACTGAAATTAATACAATTGTAGTGATTAAAATTTTGATTTTTATTTTTTTCCTGTAAATATTAAAGAGGTTGTTTACAAAAATTATACCAAAATAGATTATAAATATATTAAAAAAATAAACTAATCTCCAACCATTATAAAAAGGAGCATTAAAAATTATAAAAAAAAGAAATATAATTGAAAACGAAAAAAAAATAATAAAGTCCTTTTCTTCACGTTTACCTCTCCAAAGATCATTATAAGCTAAATTTTTTTTAATTAAAAAAAAACGATTTGTAAGCCTTATTATATAAAAAGCAAAACCAGTTACAAAAAATAAAATTTGAAAAATTGGTGAAGTTATAAACACCCAATTAAAAATATACGAGCTCGGTAAAAGAGTATTTTCTATAAAATTGTTTGCATAGAGGATTTTATAATTCACTAAGTCATTTTTTACAGATGTAAATAAATCAACGAAATTTTGAAAAGGACTACTCCATAAATATGGCCAAAGAATAAATGAAAATATAGATAAAAAAAATAGATACATCAAAAAACCTTTAAGAAAAAAATAAAATCTTTTTTCATAAAAGCTTTTCATTAATAAAATAAATATAAAAATTACTGGAATTAAGATTGAAAAAATTCTTAGGTTAAATGATAAAGAGGTAAAAAAAGCAAATAATAATAAATTTTTGTAGTTAAAATTTTCAATTGTTTGTAAAAAAAAAAATAAATTTATTGTAAAAAATGAAAGAAATAAAATATCTTTATAAAGAAAACTATCTCCAAATATTCTTGGAGTCGTAATGAATAATACTAAACCAATAAAACTTATATAAAAGTTGTTACATCTTTTGTTTAGTATATTAAAGAAAAAAAAAGAGCCAATTAAAAAAATTGCATAACTAGTAAAATGTTTGAGATAATAAATATCAGTAACATTTTCTAGTTTCAAAAAGATTTCAATAAAAGCTAGTGGTAAGTCAAAGATAACTCCATATTTATTGTAATAAGAAACAGGAGATAAAGTATAATCATTAATACTATTGATTTTTAATTCTGTAATTCTTTGTAATTCACTTAGGTTAAAAACTTTCGAAACATAATTCAGCCAGTAATGACCATTTAATCTATGATATTTCTCCTCAATATGTACTCCATAATCCTGCAAAGTTACAAAGCCCACGATTATGGCAAATAAATAAAAAATTATAAGAAAAATTGTGTTTTTTCGTTCTAATAAATTAAATTTCATAAATTTTTTGCTTTATTTAATACTAGACTTTAACTTATATAGCTTAAAATTATAATAATATATTTATGAATATTCACGAACATCAAGCTAAGGAAATACTCAAAAGTTTTGGCGCTCCAGTTTCAAATGGAATAGTCATATTTTCTCCAGATGATATAAAAGATAAGATATCACAATTACAAAGCAAAGAATTTGTACTTAAAGCTCAGATCCATGCCGGAGGCAGAGGTAAAGCAGGGGGTGTAAAACTTATAAAGAACATTTCGGATTTAGAGGTTGAAGCAAAAAAAATGATGGGAAAAATACTAGTTACTCATCAAACAGGCCCAGAAGGAAAAGAAGTAAAAAGATTGTATATAGAAGAGGCCTCAGATATTGCTAAAGAATATTATTTATCCTGTTTAGTTGATAGAGAGTCCTCTAAAATAGCATTTATTAGCAGCACAGAGGGTGGCATGGACATAGAAAAAGTTGCAGCTGAAAATCCAGAAAAGATTATTACAAATAAAATAGAATTAAAAGATGAAGGGCCGAGTGACAAAGAAATTGAAAATATTATTTCAATATTTAGATTTGATAAAAAACAAAGTGTTATCGCAAATCGATTAATTAAATCGTTGTATAAAATTTTAATAGAGAAAGATGCAAACTTAATAGAAATTAATCCTTTAATTCTTACAAAGGATGACCAAATTGTTTGTTTGGATGCAAAAATGAATTTTGATGATAATGCAATTTTCAGAAGACCAGATATTTTAAAACTAAGAGATTTAAATGAAGAAGATCCTGCAGAAATAGAAGCTAGTAAGCATGATCTAGCTTATATAAAATTAAATGGTTCAATAGGGTGCATGGTCAACGGGGCTGGTTTAGCTATGGCTACTATGGACATAATTAAATTATACGGAAAAGAACCTGCAAATTTTTTAGATGTAGGTGGAGGTGCTTCAAAAGAAAAAGTAGCATCAGCATTTAAACTAATTTTATCAGATAAAAATGTAAAAGGGATTTTAATTAATATATTTGGTGGGATAATGAGGTGTGATGTACTTGCACAAGGGGTGGTTGATGCAGCTAAGCAAATCAATTTATCTGTTCCACTAGTTGTAAGATTAGCAGGAACTAATTTTAAAGAAGGTAAAGAAATACTTGAAAAATCAAATTTAAAAATATTATCTGCATTAGATTTAAATGATGCAGCTAAAAAAATTGTAGAGGCGATTAAATAAATGTCTATTCTAGTAAAAAAAAATACAAAAGTTATTTGTCAGGGATTTACCGGAACTCATGGAACATTTCATTCTGAGCAAGCATTAAAATATGGCACGCAACTAGTTGGTGGTGTAACTCCAAAAAAAGGTGGCCAAAACCACTTAGGTCTTCCAGTTTTTAACTCTGTTCAAGAAGCAAAGGATCAAACTTCTGCAAATGCTACAATGATTTATGTGCCACCTAAATTTGCTGGCGCTGCGATTATTGAGGCAATTGAAGCAAAAATTGAATTAATTGTATGTATTACTGAAGGAATACCAGTTCTAGATATGCTTAAGGTAAAAAAGATTTTGAAAAATAGTAAATCAAGACTGATAGGACCTAATTGCCCAGGAATTATAACTCCTGATGAATGTAAAATTGGAATAATGCCTGGGAATATTCACAAGAAAGGAACAGTTGGTATTGTTTCGAGATCTGGAACATTAACTTATGAAGCAGTTGCGCAAACAACTACAAGTGGGATGGGACAATCCACTTGTATTGGTATAGGAGGTGATCCAATTAATGGAACTAATTTTATTGACTGTTTAGAACTTTTTTTAAAAGATGATGAGACCAAATCAATTGTTATGATTGGCGAAATTGGAGGCTCAGCTGAGGAAGAGGCCGCGGAATTTTTAAAAAAAGAGAAAATCAAAAAACCTATGGTAGGCTTTATAGCAGGGTTAACAGCTCCCCCCGGAAGAAGAATGGGTCATGCAGGTGCAATAATTTCAGGTGGAAAAGGTGGAGCTGAGGATAAAATAGAGGTTATGAAATCTGCTGGAATTACTATCTCTAAATCACCAGCTGACATAGGTAAGACACTTTTACAAAAACTAAATGGTTAAATTCTTATAATTTATGTTAAAATAAATTATTAAATGTCATCATCAAAAAATAATACTACTTATAAAAAGACCTCTTTTTTAGCAGGGAATAACTCAGAGTTTATAAATGAGTTTTATGCTGATTATCTCTCTGACCCTAAATCTTTACCAGAAAGTTGGAGACAATTTTTTGATGGTTTAAGTGATGAACAAAAACTTATTTATGAAGATCTTAAAGGACCTAGTTGGTCACCTGAAAGGAAAAATAAGAAAATTGTTCTGGGTCAATTAAATAAAATTAAAGAAGAAAAAAAAACGGAAGATCTAAACCTTGATTCTGTCAAACAAGCAACTCAAGATTCAGTGAGAGCAATAATGCTGATTAGAGCTTATAGGATTAGAGGTCACCTCATAGCATCTTTGGATCCACTTTCTCTTATGAAAAAAGAGGAACATGCAGAATTAAAACCTGAAACATACGGTTTTAGTAAAAAAGATTATAATAGAAAAATATTTCTGGATGGAGTTCTTGGCTTACAATACGGAGATCTAAATCAAATATTAAAAATTTTAAAAAAAACTTATTCATCAAATATTGGATATGAGTTCATGCATGTGGGAGATCCAGATGAAAAAACCTGGATAAGAAATAGAGTAGAAGGGCCTGAGAAAGAAATTAAGTTTACCGAAAATGGTAAAAAAGCAATTTTAAATAAAATAATTGAGGCAGAAGGATTTGAAAAATATTGTCATATTAAATTTGTAGGTACAAAAAGATTTGGTTTAGATGGTGGAGAGTCCTTAGTCCCTGCTTTAGAACAAATTATTAAGCGAGGAGGAAATCTTGAGGCAAAAGAAATCAAAATTGGAATGCCACACAGAGGTAGATTGAATGTATTAGCTAATGTTATGGGCAAGCCGTATAAAGCTATATTTAGTGAATTTTTTGGAAAGAGCGCTAATCAAGAAATAGGTGGAGATGTGAAATATCATTTAGGAGCTTCATCTAATAGAGAATTTGACGGAAACTCTGTACATATAAGTTTAACTGACAATCCATCTCATTTAGAAGCAGTGAATCCAGTAGTTTTGGGTCAAGTAAGAGCCAAACAATTTTTTCACAAAGATTTTAAGCGGAAAAAAGTTATTCCCGTTTTAATTCATGGAGATGCTGCATTCGCTGGTCAAGGAATAGTAGCAGAATGTTTTGCAATGTCAGGATTGCCGGGACACAATATTGGAGGAACAATACATATCATAGTCAACAATCAAATCGGTTTTACAACAGCTCCTCGTTTTGCCAGATCTTCCCCTTATCCTTCAGATGTAGCAAAAATTGCCCAAGCTCCGATTTTCCATGTAAACGGAGATGATCCAGAGGCTGTTGTGCATTGTGCGAAAATTGCAACTGAGTATCGACAGAAATTTAATAGAGACGTAGTTATAGATATAGTTTGTTATAGACGTTTTGGTCATAACGAAGGTGATGAACCTTCTTTCACTCAACCAATTATGTATAAAAAAATAAAAACTCATCCAACCACTTTAAAGATTTATGGTGTCAAACTAAGTAAAGAAGGATTGACTTCCTCTAAAAACATAGAAGATAAAAAAGCTAAATTTAAAAAATTTTTAGAAAATGAATTAGAATTGTCAAAAACTTATAAACCAGAGCTAAAGTGGTTTGAGGGTGCTTGGTCAAGATTTAAACCTGGATTAGGTAAAGACAAGAGAGGTGTTAGCGGAGTTGAGAAAAATAAATTAATAAGTATAGGAAAAAAAATTTCTACGGTTCCGGACAATCTAAATGCCCACAAAACTATTAAAAAGATATTTGATTTAAAACTTGAAATGTTCCAAGAAAACAAACCTATTGATTGGTCTACTTCGGAAAACCTTGCTATAGGAACATTACTATCAGAGGGTTTTTCAGTCCGCTTGTCTGGTCAAGACTCAGGAAGAGGGACATTTAGTCAAAGACATGCTGTATTAAGAAATCAAGATAACCACGAAAGATATGTACCTTTAAATAATATTCAAGGAAAACAAAAAAAATTTGAAATAATAGACAGTTTATTATCTGAATTGGCAGTTCTAGGATTTGAGTTTGGATATTCTTTGTCAGAACCAGAAACTTTAGTTATATGGGAGGCACAATTTGGAGATTTTGCGAACGGCGCCCAAGTCATCATAGATCAATTTATTGCTTCTGGAGAGTCCAAGTGGGGCAGAGCCAGTGGACTAGTAATGTTATTACCTCATGGTTATGAAGGCCAAGGACCTGATCATTCGTCAGCAAGACTAGAGAGGTTTTTGCAATTATGCGCTGGAGAGAATATGCAAATTGTTAATTGCACAACTCCGTCAAATTACTTTCATGTACTGAGAAGACAAATGCATAGAGATTTCAGAAAGCCTTTAATAGTAATGACTCCAAAATCTTTACTAAGACATAAAAAATGTGTCTCAGCCTTAAATGAATTTACAGAAAAAAAAACTTTTCATCGAATTTTAGAGGACGATGCTTATATGTCTAAAAGCCAATTAATTAAATTGCAGGATTATAAAAATATAGAAAAAGTTGTTATGTGCTCGGGAAAAATTTATTATGATTTAATAGAAGCAAGAGAAAAATCTAATAACGACAGAGTAGTTTTTATACGTCTTGAACAACTTTATCCTTTCCCAGCAAAAACATTGGCTAACATACTAAAAAGATACGAGAATGCTGAATTTATTTGGTGTCAAGAAGAGCCTAAAAATATGGGAGCTTGGAATACTGTTAGAAATTATATAGATAGAACCCTTGAAATTATATACTTTACCAAAGATAAAGTAAGATATGTGGGAAGAAAAGCTTCATCCTCAACTGCGACTGGAAATCTAAATAAACATCTTGCACAACAAAAAGAAATATTGGAAAAGATACTTGGAAAGTAAATGTCAGATAAAATTATAGTACCAACGTTAGGAGAGTCTGTAACAGAAGCTACTGTTTCTAAATGGTTAAAAAATCAAGGAGAAAAAGTATCCGCAGACGAACCTGTAGTAGAATTAGAAACAGATAAAGTAAATGTGGAAGTCCCAGCTCCTTCTGATGGAGTTTTAGAACAGATATCAGCTAAAGAGGGTGAGACTGTAAATGTGGGTGCTTTATTAGGTGAGATCAATGGCTCAGGTAAACAAAATTCTGAAGAGATTAAAGAATTAAAAGATTATTCTCCGCCAAAGAAAAAAACTGATATTTCAAAAGAAGTTAAAGAAAAAACAAAAATTAATAAGAAAGAAATCGAACCTTTAAAACTTGAACAGGAAGAAACACTAATACTAGATGATTTAGTCGAGTCCACGCAAGAAAAGAAAATTGAAAAAATAGTTAAAAAAGAAACAACTATATCTCCTGCTGCTAGAAAAATGGCTAAAGAGGCTAAAATTGATTTAGATAAAATTAGAGGTTCAGGAAAACATGGAGTGATTTTAAAAGAAGATGTCTTGAGTTTAATGGGATCAAAACCATCTCCATCTGAAAGAAAAATTAAACATGGTCCAGAAGAAAGAATCAAAATGACCAGATTAAGACTTACTATCGCAAAAAGATTAAAGGAAGCACAAGAAAATGCTGCGATGCTTACAACTTTTAATGAAGTGGATATGAGTGAAGTTATCTCGATGCGAAATCAATATAAAGAAGAATTTCAAAATAATTATGGAGTAAAATTGGGATTCATGTCTTTCTTTGTTAAAGCTTCAGTTATAGGATTAAAAAATTTTCCTGCTATTAATGCTGAAATTCAAGGTGATGAAATTATTTATAAAAATTATTACAATATAAGCATAGCAGTGGGAACTGATAGAGGATTAGTAGTACCAGTTTTAAGACAAACTGATGAAATGTCATTTGCTGATATAGAGAAAAATATTAGTGATCTTGGAAAAAAAGCACATGAAGGAAAAATCACCATTGATGATTTACAAGGAGGAACTTTCACTATTACAAATGGTGGAATCTATGGTTCTATGTTGTCAACGCCAATTTTAAATCCTCCTCAATCAGCAGTTCTAGGAATGCATAATATAGTTCAAAGACCAGTGGTAGTTGACGGAAACGTTGAAGTTAGACCTGTGATGTACTTAGCTTTATCCTATGATCACAGAATTATTGACGGGAAAGAGGCTGTATCATTTTTAAAGATAGTAAAAGAGTCTCTAGAGCAGCCAAAAAGACTTTTTTTAAATATATAAATGGAAAATAATTTTGATGTAATAGTGATTGGTGGAGGTCCAGGAGGTTATGTTTGTGCTATTAGAGCAGCGCAATTAGGTCTCAAAACTGCTTGTGTAGAGTCAAGAGGAGCTTTAGGAGGAACCTGTCTTAATATAGGATGTATACCGTCGAAAAGTTTATTAAATTTATCTGAAAATTTCCACAAGGCGAAAAAAGATTTTAATAATCAGGGAATTGAAATAAGCGACATCAAGCTTAACATAGAAAAAATGATGTCAAATAAAAATAAATCAATTCAAACATTGACCAAAGGGGTTGAATTTTTATTCAAAAAAAACAAAGTAACTTATTTAAAAGGAAAAGGAGTACTTTTCAGTAGTAATGATGTTGTTGTTTACAATGACAATAAAAAAGAAAATTTTAAAGCTAAAAATATTGTCATTGCTACTGGTTCAGATGTGGCCACTATACCGGGAATTACAATTGATGAAAAAAATATAGTTTCATCTACAGGTGCTCTTTCACTGGACAAAGTCCCTAAAAAACTTGTTGTGATAGGGGGAGGGTATATTGGACTTGAAATGGGCTCAGTTTGGTCGAGGCTAGGCTCCGAAGTAACTGTTATTGAATACTTAGACCATATTACTCCGGGTATGGATAAAGAAATTTCAAAAGAATTTCAAAAAATACTTAATAAGCAAGGTATAAAATTTAGATTAAATTCAAAAGTTGATTCAGTAAATAAACAGAGTAATAGTTTAATCGTTGAATTTACAGACAATAAAACTTCAAAGACAGAAAAAGCAGAAGCTGATAAAGTATTAGTAGCTGTCGGAAGAAAACCTTACACTGAAGGTTTGAATCTTTCAAAAATTGGAATTAAAAAAGATAAAAAAGGCAGAATAGAAGTTAACGAAAAACTTCAAACATCAGTAAAAAATATTTATGCTATTGGAGACGTAATAAAAGGACCTATGCTAGCCCATAAAGCAGAAGATGAAGGTATAGCCGTGGCAGAAGTTATAGCTGGACAAGCTGGTCATGTAAACTACGATGTTATACCCGGTGTTATTTATACATCTCCTGAAGTTGCAACTGTTGGTAAAACAGAAGAGCAATTAAAATTAGAAAAAATATCCTATAAAGTGGGAAAGTTTCCTTTTCTTGCAAATTCCAGAGCTAAAGTGAATAACGAAACAGATGGTTTTGTAAAGATTTTAGCAGACGATAAAACAGATAAAGTTTTAGGAGTTCACATAATCGGCTCACATTGTGGAAATATGATTGCGGAGATGGCATTAGCTATGGAATTTGGGGCCAGTGCTGAGGATATTGCTCGTACTTGTCATGCCCACCCTACGCATACTGAAGCGATTAAAGAAGCCGCATTGGCTGTTGATAAAAGACCAATTCATTTTTAATTATACAAATTTCAATTAGTATTCGAGCATGAAAGTACAAGTTTTGCTCCCAAAAGTGTTTAATTATCCATTTACATACTATTCAAACATTTCACAGATTAAAACCGGAGATCTAGTACAGGTACCATTTGGTTCAAAGAAAGAAATCGGAGTCGTTTGGAAAAATACTTATTCTGAACCAAAAAATATTAAAATTAAAAGTATAGAAAAGAAAATCAATTACTCTATTGATAAAAAATTAATAGACTTTATAGAATGGTTTTCTACTTACAACATAGTTCCAATTGGACTTGTTCTAAAAATGGCAATAGGTGCAAATATTAATTTTGTCAAAAATAATGATGAGATTAATGCGCTGAATAAAATTAAATCAAAAAATTTCAAATTAAATAATGAGCAACTTTCAGCGTTAAAATTTTTTGAAGCTGTAGAAAATAAATTTGATGTATCAGTATTACAAGGAGTCACAGGATCGGGGAAAACATTAGTATACTTTGAAAGAATAAAAAAAATTTTAAAAAAAAATAAGCAAGCTTTAGTTTTACTTCCAGAAATATTTTTAACCAATGAATTTAAATCAAGATTTGAAGATTTTTTTGGTTTTACCCCAGCAATTTGGCACTCTAAAATAACTCCTAAACAAAAAAGAATAATGTGGAAGGGGATTTTAGAAAACAAAATAAAGTTAATAGTTGGCGCAAGATCAGCTTTGTTTTTACCTTTCAAAAAATTGGGTGTCATAATTGTAGATGAAGAACATGACACATCTTATAAACAAGATGAAGGTGTCATTTACAATGCGCGGGATATGGCTATATCTAGAGCTTCTATAGAAAAAATTCCAATACATTTGATTTCCTCTGTTCCATCAGTAGAAACATACAACAATATTTTGAATAATAAATACAGACATATTAAAATTTTAAATAGATTTAAAAATTATCCATTACCTAGAACGAAAATTGTTAATTTAAAAATAGATAAAACAAGAAATAGTCTTATTTCTAATAAAACAGTTGAAATGGTGAATAAATTTTTAAAAAAAGGTAATCAAATATTATTTTTTATTAACAGAAGAGGTTTCGCACCGTATTTAATTTGTAAAAAATGTGGATATAAACTTGTTTGCTCAAATTGCTCAATGTACCTAACATTTCATAAAATAAAAAAAAAAGCAATTTGCCATCGATGTTCTTTTGAAAAAAAAGTGGATATAAAATGCAAAAGTGAAAAATTTTGTAACTTTTTGATGTATGGACCAGGAGTAGAAAAAGTATATGATCAAGTTAAAAATATATTTCCAAATAAAAAAATAAGTATTTTTTCCAGTGATTACGTGAGAAAAAAAAAAGATTCTAACTCTTTATTTGATAAAATTAAAAATGACGACGTAGATATTTTAATTGGAACACAAATGATTTCAAAAGGTTTTAATTTTCCAAGACTTAATTGCATAGTTGTGATAGACGCAGATTTTTCTGGGCGGGGATATGATTTACGCACAACTGAAAAAAATATTCAATTGTATCATCAGCTTAGCGGTAGAGCAGGCAGGTTCAGTTCAGACTCCCTGATTATTTATCAAACTTTATCACCAGAGGACCAAACGTTAAATGAATTAATTAAAGATAAGTCAGATGAGCTTATTAAAAATGAATTAATTGTTCGAAAAGAAAATAACCTTCCACCATTTGTGAGATTAATTTCGATTATTATTTCCTCAAATGATCATAATCTAAGCTTAAAAGGGGCTAAAGAAATAAAACTTAAATTAAACGAAATTGAAAATTTGGAAATATTAGGACCAGTAGACTCCCCTTTATTAAAAATAAAAAAAAACTTTAGAACGAGACTTTTGATTAAATCTACAAATCAAGTGCTCATGCAAAAAAAAATAGCAAATATGCTAAATAAACTTAAAATATCTTCAAAAATTAAACTTACGGTTGATGTTGATCCTATCAATTTTGCATAAATTTAAATTGGCAACTTGATCAAGATTTGCTCTTATGGTACGAAACCTGCATATTTTCGCATTAACTTCAAAAAACTAAAAAATGAGTACAAAAAAATCTTTCTCAACTGAAACTTCAGAAAGATATTCTCGTGCTTTATTTGAAGTGGCAAGCGAGTCTAACGAGTTAGATAAAATTGAGAATGATATTAAAAATTTTCAAATTATTTTTAATTCAACTTCAGAGGTAAAAAACTTTTTACAAAATCCAACTTTTTTCATTGCTTTTGTTTGTGCGGCTGAACCTACTCTGGACACTGATAGTCCCACGTTTACCGCAGGTCGAATTCCCTGATTAAATAGTTCTGTCTCTAAAAATATTTGTCCGTCTGTAATTGAAATTACATTCGTAGGAATATATGCAGAAACATCACCAGCTTGCGTCTCTATAATTGGTAGAGCAGTTAAAGAACCTCCACCATTTTTATCACTGAGTTTGGCAGCACGCTCCAATAATCTACTATGTAAATAAAATACATCTCCCGGGTACGCTTCTCTTCCTGGTGGTCGTCTCAACAATAGTGACATCTGCCTGTAAGCAACTGCTTGTTTAGATAGATCATCATAAACAATTAAAGCGTGCATTCCATTATCTCTAAAATATTCTCCAATAGTACATCCTGTATAAGGTGCTAAAAATTGCAGAGGCGCGGAGTCGGATGCTGTAGCAGCAACTATTGTAGTGTATTTTAAAGCACCTGCTTCTTCTAAGGTTTTTGTTATCTGGGCTACCGTTGAACGTTTTTGGCCAATTGCTACATACACACAATACAACTTTTTCTTCTCATCGGTGGACTCATTTATTTTTTTTTGATTAATAATTGCATCTATTGCTACTGCAGTTTTACCTGTTTGCCTATCTCCAATAATTAATTCACGCTGCCCTCTGCCAATGGGTATAAGAGAGTCGATTGACTTCAATCCAGTTTGCATAGGTTCATTTACAGATTGTCTTGGAATAATGCCAGGCGCTTTTACTTCAACCCGTTTTCTATTTTTAACCGTAAGTGAACCTTTTCCGTCGATAGGATTACCTAATCCATCTACAACTCTTCCTAAAAGTTCTTTTCCAACAGGAACATCAACAATTGCATTTGTTCTTTTTACCGTATCGCCTTCTTTAATTTTTCTATCGTCACCAAAAATAACTACTCCAACATTATCGTTTTCTAAATTTAAAGCCATACCTTTGGATCTATCTTCAAACTCAACCATTTCTCCAGCCTGAACATTG
>CACKXA010000011.1 GCA_902604055.1 uncultured Pelagibacteraceae bacterium
TATAATTTACAATTCCACTTGTTTCAGCAATTACTGGCATTGTATATGGATCCCATTCAGCAATTTTTTTTCCTTTTTCGACCATGTCTCCATCTTTAAAAAATATTTTAGAACCATAAACAACTTTATATATCGCTAATTGCCTACCACTTTCATCTTCAATACTTAATTGTGTATTTCTTCCCATTACTATTGTGTTTTTCTTAGAATCTTCAATAAGATTTTTGTTGATTATATTTAATTTACCTTTTGTTTGTGAAACAATTTGCGACTCTTCTTTAATCTGTGCTGTTCCACCAACGTGAAAAGTTCTCATTGTTAACTGAGTTCCTGGTTCACCAATGGATTGAGCTGCGATCATTCCTACTGCCTCTCCAATGCTGACTAATTTACCTCTCGCTAAATCTCTTCCATAACAAATTTGGCATACACCTTTCGTAGATGCACATGTTATTACAGAATAAACATTTACGGACTTAACTCCAGCAGCATCAATTTTTTCGCAATCAAACTCATCAATTAATTTCGATTTTTTTATAATAACTTCACCTGTTACGGGATTTTTTATATCTTCAGCAATTACTCTTCCTAATACTCTTTCAGATAAACTCACTAAAATATTTCCACCTTCAATAATTTCTGAGATAGTTACTGAAGACCTTTTTTTTGGATCGCATTCTTCTTTAGTCACTTGAACATCTTGAGCTACGTCACAAAGTCTTCTTGTAAGATACCCTGAGTTAGCTGTTTTAAGAGCAGTATCAGCTAGTCCTTTTCTAGCGCCGTGAGTTGAGTTAAAATATTCTAACACAGACAATCCTTCTTTAAAATTTGAGATAATCGGTGTTTCTATTATTTCTCCTGAAGGTTTAGCAATTAGCCCTCTCATTCCAGCTAATTGTTTCATTTGTGCTTGAGAACCCCTAGCTCCAGAATCAGCCATCATATAGACTGAGTTAGTTTCTATTCTGTCATCCTCATAGATCTTTTCAGCAGAAGAAATCTCTTTCATCATTTCATTGGCTACTGTGTCAGTACATTTAGACCAAATATCAACAACTTTATTATATTTTTCACCCCTAGTAATAAGTCCATCTGAGTATTGTTTTTCGTACTCTTCGATCTGTTTTTTTGTATTGTTTATTAGATTTTCTTTTGTTTTTGGTATTAATAAATCATCTTTACCAAAAGAAATTCCTGCTTTAAAGGCATGTTTAAAACCTAAAGATTTTATCTTGTCACAGAAAATTACAGTTTCTTTTTGGCCACAATATCTAAAGATTGTATCGATCACCTCTGAAACATTTTTTTTAGTTAATAATCTGTTAACTAAACTAAATTTTATATTAGAGTTGATGGGCAAAACGCTCGCTAATAAAAATCTTCCAGGTGTACTGGTATATTTTTCAACTTTAGAAGAGCCATGATCATCTATTGTTTTAAAAATAGAAATTATTTTTGAATGTAAACTTATCGATTTATTCTCTAAAGCCTGTTCAATTTCCTCTGTGCTTGAAAAAATACCTTTGGGTTTTTTATCGTTTTCATCTGCTTGAGATAAATAATAAATACCTAAAACTATATCCTGACTTGGTACTATAATTGGTTTTCCATTTGATGGACTTAAAATATTATTAGTCGACATCATTAAAACTCTTGCTTCCAATTGAGCTTCTAAACTCAAAGGTATGTGCACCGCCATTTGATCACCATCAAAATCTGCATTAAAAGCAGCACAAACTAAAGGGTGAAGTTCAATAGCATTTCCTTCTATTAACTTAGCTTCAAAAGCTTGAACACCCAATCTATGAAGCGTTGGAGCTCTATTTAATAAAATTGGATGCTCACGAATTATGTGTTCTAATGAGTCCCAAACTTCACTTTTTTCTTTCTCAACAAGTCTTTTTGCCTGTTTAATAGTAGTTGCTAATCCTAATTTATCTAATCTTGCATAAAGAAAAGGTTTAAATAATTCTAAGGCCATTTTCTTCGGCAAACCACACTGATGTAATTTTAACTCGGGACCTACTACTATTACTGATCTTCCTGAGTAATCAACTCTTTTTCCTAGTAAGTTTTGCCTAAATCTTCCTTGTTTACCTTTAAGCATTTCAGCTAACGACTTTAATGGTCTCTTGCCTGTACCTGTTATAACTCTTCCTCTTCTTCCATTATCAAATAAAGCATCAACGGATTCTTGCAGCATTCTTTTTTCATTTCTTACAATTATGTCTGGAGCTTTTAGGTCTAGTAATCTTTTTAAACGATTATTTCTATTAATAACTCTTCTATACAAATCATTAAGATCTGAAGTAGCAAATCTTCCACCATCTAAAGGTACTAGTGGCCTTAATTCAGGAGGGATTACTGGAACAGAAGTTAAAATCATCCATTCTGGTTTGTTTCCTGATGAGATAAATGACTCAATAAGTTTTAACCTTTTAATTGTTCTCTCTTCTGTAACCTTAGATTTAATTTCCGATAAAGAGTCTCTTAATTTTTTTTGTTCTTTTTTTAAATCTAAATTAACTAAAATTTCTCTTACCGCTTCTGCTCCAATACCTGCAGTGAAAGCATCTTCACCAAATTCATCCTGTGCTTTTAGTAAAGATTCTTCTGATAACAGCTGACCTTTTTTTAACGTAGTTAATCCTGGCTCTACAACAATAAAACTTTCAAAATATAAAACTTTTTCTACTTCTTTTAACTTCATGTCTATAGCTAAAGAGATCCTGCTGGGTAAAGATTTTAAAAACCAAATATGTGCTACTGGACAAGCAAGATCGATATGGCCCATTCTTTCTCTTCTTACATTAGATTTTGTAACTTCCACACCACACTTCTCACAAATAATTCCTCTAAATTTCATTCGTTTGTATTTTCCACATAAACATTCATAATCTTTGACAGGACCAAAAATTCTTGAGCAAAACAAACCATCTTTTTCAGGTCTAAAAGTTCTGTAGTTTATAGTTTCTGGTTTTTTTATCTCTCCATATGACCAAGATTTAATCTTTTCTGGGCTAGCTAGTGTAATTTTGATGCTGTCAAAATTATTCTCTGGTACTAAGTTTTGATTTTCAAAATTTTTTGTTAAATTTTTTTCCATATTAATTCAATTCTATGTTTAAACCTAAGGCTCTTATTTCTTTAACCAAAACATTAAATGACTCGGGAACCCCTGACTCAAAGTTATTATTTCCTTTTACAATTGTTTCGTAAACTTTAGTTCTTCCAGCTACATCGTCCGACTTAACTGTAAGAATTTCTTGTAAAGTGTATGAAGCACCATACGCTTCTAAAGCCCATACTTCCATTTCCCCGAATCTTTGTCCTCCCAATTGAGCTTTGCCACCTAAGGGTTGTTGAGTAACTAAACTATAAGGACCTGTTGATCTAGCATGTATTTTATCCTCTACTAAGTGATTAAGTTTTAACATATAAATGATTCCAACAGTAACTGGTCGATCAAATTTTTCACCTGTTTGTCCATTCCATAAATTTGTTTGTCCAGAATTAGGAAGTTTAGCTAAGTCAAGCATTTCAGTAATATCTTTAGTGCTTGCTCCATCAAATACTGGAGTTGAAATAGGGACTCCATTAGAAATATTTTCAACAAGTTCAGCTATCTCTTTTTTTGAAAGTTTAGAAATAGTTTCATCATAATAATCTTTTCCATAAATATTTCTTAATTCATTTTTTATTTTATCTAAGTGATTGTCAAAATCTTTTAAATAATTTTTAATTTGTTCTCCTAGTTCAGAACAAGACCATCCTAAGTGTGTTTCTAAAATTTGACCAACGTTCATTCGGCTAGGAACTCCTAGAGGATTTAAGACAATATCAACTGGTTTCCCATTGTTCATATAAGGCATGTCCTCTACAGGAACAATTTTACTGACAACACCTTTGTTTCCGTGCCTACCGGCCATTTTATCTCCCGGCATTAATCTTCTTTTAACAGCTACGAAAACTTTAACAACTTTCATCACAGTTGGTAATAAATCATCTCCTTGTTGTATTTTACTAACTTTATCTTCAAATCTTACTTTTATATCCTCATAAGCATTTTCAAATTGATTTTTTAATTTTTCTAAATCGATATTTAAATCATTTTTTTCAAAAGACAGCTTCCATAGATCTTTAAGAGATAGATCAACAAAGTCATTTTTGTTTAAAGTCGTACCAGGTTTTAACTCTTTGTATTGTTTGCTAATGCTTTGATTATTTAATAAATCTATTGCTCTTAGTTTAATATTTCTATTTAATATTTCTTCTTCAACTTTTTTATCTTCTTGTACTGCCTCAATTTCTGCTCTTTCAATAGCAATAGATCTTTCGTCTTTTTCTATTCCATGTCTATTAAAAACTCTTACATCTATAACTACTCCGGTGCTTCCTGACGGTAATTTTAGTGATGAGTCTCTTACGTCAGTAGCTTTTTCACCAAAGATAGATCTCAATAATTTCTCCTCAGGACTCGAGGATGTTTCACTTTTTGGTGTTACTTTTCCTACAAGTATATCTCCTGGTTTTACTTCTGCTCCTACATAAACAATGCCTGACTCATCTAAATTTCTTAAACTTTCTTCACTCACATTAGGTATGTCCCTAGTAATTTCCTCTGCACCAAGTTTAGTGTCTCTAGCCATTGACTCATATTCTTCTATATGTACAGAAGTAAAAACATCGTCGGTTACACATCTTTCAGAGATCAATATAGAGTCCTCAAAATTGTACCCTTGCCAGGGCATAAAAGCTACAGTTACATTTTTGCCCAGTGCCAATTCCCCAAGTTTAGTTGCGGGACCGTCAGCTATTATATCTCCTTTTTTAATTTGATCTCCTACTTTAACTAAGGGTTTTTGATTTATACAAGTATTTTGATTTGATCTTTGAAACTTTGAAAGATTATATATATCAACAGCCGACTGAGATAAGTCTGTTACATCTGTTACTTTTACAACAATACGTTTACCATCTATTTTATCTACTAAACCATTTCTTTTTGCTACTATCGTTACTCCTGAGTCTAAAGCAACGTCAGACTCTATTCCGGTGCCAACTAAAGGTGACTCAGGTTTCAATAGAGGGACTGCTTGTCTCATCATGTTTGAGCCCATCAAAGCCCTATTGGCATCATCGTTTTCCAAAAAAGGAATCAAAGCAGCAGCTACCGACACCAGCTGTTTAGGTGATACATCAATAAAATCAATATTCTCTCTGTTTGACAATTCAAAGTTTAGATTTTTTCTACAAGCAACTAGTTCTTCTTCAAAAGATCCGTTTGATTTAATAGGAGAGTTAGCTTGAGCGATTGTATATTTTTCTTCCTCAATGGCAGAAAGATATTTAATTTCAGAAGTTACTTTTCCATTAACTACTTTTTTATAAGGACTTTCAATATATCCAAATTTATTTACTCTACAGTATGTTGCTAAACTATTAATTAATCCAATATTAGGGCCTTCGGGAGTTTCGATAGGGCAAATTCTTCCATAATGAGTAGGATGAACGTCTCGCACTTCAAAACCTGCTCTTTCTCGAGTTAGACCTCCAGGTCCAAGAGCTGAAACTCTTCTTTTATGAGTTATTTCTGATAATGGGTTTGTTTGATCCATAAATTGAGACAGTTGAGAAGTTGCAAAAAAATCTTTTAAAGAAGTTGTTATTGGTTTTGCATTTATCAGATCTTGAGGCATCGCAGACTCTATTTCTAAGAATGTGGACATCTTTTCTTTAACAGTTCTTTCCATTCTTAATAGACCTATACGAAACTGATTTTCTACAAGTTCTCCAACAGACCTTACTCTTCTATTTCCTAGATGATCAATATCATCAACCTCACCTTTGCCGTCTCTTAAATCAAGCATAAACTTTATAATAGCGACTACATCTTCTGTGGTTAAAACAGTCTTTTTATTACTTATCTTTAAATTTAATTTAGAATTGAGTTTTACTCTTCCTACCTCAGATAAATCATAACGTTCTTTTTTAAAATAAAGATTGTTGAATATTTCTTCAGCAACTTCTAATGAAGGAGCTTCGCCCGGTCTTAAAACTTTGTAAATATCATTTAAAGCCTCTGCTTTGTTAGAATTTTTTTCTATCTTAAGTGTTTCTAATAAATATGGACCTTTGTTAATTGGATCAATGTTGACTAGTTCAAGACTTTTTATTCCGAGTTTAGTTATCTTTTCAAGCTGTTCTTCTGTAATATCAAACCCTGTTTGAACAATATTTTCTCCATTTTCATCTTTTATTGTATTAACTATATACTTTCCAATAACTTGATCACTAGTTATCAGAATTGAATGTAGCCCTTTTTCTTGGAGTTTTTTTGCGATTATGAAATTTAATTTTTCACCTTTTGCTAATAATTTTTTTTTATTTTTAGCGTCAATTAAATCATATGACAATTTGATTGGTCTTTTAAAATTATCTGGATCAAAGTTTGTTGACCACATCTTGTTTTCTGACTCAAATGAGTATTTGCTTGTTGAATAAAATGTGCTAATTATTTTTTCTTTAGAAAATCCAAGAGCAAATAATATAGATGTTATGGGAAGTTTCTTCTTCCTGTCTATTCTGAAATATAAAATATCTTTTGGATCAAATTCAAAATCTAACCACGATCCTCTACCTGGTATAATTCTGCAATTAAATAAAAGTTTTCCACTTGCATGACTTTTTCCCTTATCGTGATCAAAAAAAACTCCGGGACTTCTGTGCATTTGGTTTACGACCACTCTTTCAACTCCATTTGTTATAAATGTTGCGCTTGGCGTCATTAAAGGAAGATCTCCAATAAAAACTTCTTGTTCTTTTGCTGAAAGAATTTGTTTAGTATTGTTTTCTGGATCTATGTCATAAACGACTAATCTTAAATTAGCTTTTAAAGCAGCTGAATAAGAAAGACTTCTTTGTTTACATTCTATAACGTCAAATTTGGGTTTCTCTAACTTATAAGATATATACTCAAGAGTGGATTTTTCCGTTCCATCTTCTATAGGAAATATACTTTTAAATACTTTGTCTATACCTTTAGATAACTCATTAAGTTGATCTTCAAGAGTTTTAGATTTTAAAAATTCATTATAAGAATTTTTTTGAACTTCTATCAAGTTCGGTATGGATAAACCTTCAACAAGTTTACCAAAGTTTTTTCTTATATTTTTCTTTTGAGTAAAAGATAATTGCATCAATAATAAAAAAAATTTT
Organism: uncultured Pelagibacteraceae bacterium; assembly: GCA_902604055.1. Taxonomy (GTDB): domain Bacteria; phylum Pseudomonadota; class Alphaproteobacteria; order Pelagibacterales; family Pelagibacteraceae; genus Pelagilacustribacter. The sequence continues at coordinate 7,222 of CACKXA010000011.1, forward strand.
ACTGTATCATTTAATAGTACAGTAAAATTCAGTCTTAAATTTTATTTACTTTAATTCTACTTTAGCTCCAGCTGCTTCAAGTTTTTTCTTAAATTCTTCAGCTTCTTTCTTGGCCACACCACCCTTAATTTCTTTTGGCGCTGCCTCTACTAAATCTTTAGCCTCTTTAAGTCCTAAACCAGTTATTGCTCTTACTTCTTTTATTACGTTAATTTTTTTATCTCCGGCTGCTGCTAAGAAAAGAGAAAATTCAGATTTTTCTTCTCCTGCTGGTGCTGCTCCTGCGCCTGCTGGTGCAGCTGCTACAGGTGCTGCTGCAGTTACTCCCCATTTTTCTTCTAATTGTTTTGATAGTTCTGCTGCTTCAACTACAGTTAATGTTGAAAGCTCGTCAATAATTTTATTTAAGTCTGCCATTTGGATCCTATGAATTAATTTTTTAAACTCTTTGCGCGCGCTAAATTAGCAATTTTTGAGCCTGGTGCAAGTAAAATACTCACTAATTTTTGAGCAGGAGATGCTAAAATTCCTACAATTTTAGCCCTTGCTTCTTCTAAAGAAGGTAGTGTGGCGATTATAGCCACTTCTTTTTGGTCTAATACCTTGCCATCCATGAATCCAGCAACAATTTTTAACTTATCATGAGATTTAGCAAACTTAGTTAAAATTTTTGCTGTTGAAATTGGATCAGAAGAAATAGCTGCTGCAGTTGGACCGGTAAAATATTTTTCCAAATCTTTAACTGGTGTGTCTTTGATTGCAATTTTTGTAATTCTATTTTTTGTAATCTTAAACAAAATACCATTATCTCTTAATTCTTTTCTCAATTCGTCTAATTCGTTGACATTTAGACCTTGATATTGAGCTATCATAACAGAATCGTTAGAAGAGAAATTTTTTTTCATTTCTTCTACATAATTCTTTTTGGCTTCTTTGTTCATCATAATTATTTTGCTCCAACTTTATAAGAAATTCCCATAGTAGAGGTAATAAAAATATTTTTAATAAACTCTCCTTTTATTGTATCTGGCTTTTCTTTTTTAATAGTTTCTATAAAATGATTAAAATTTTCTAATAATTTCTCACTAGAAAAACTTTTTCTTCCGATTGTTGATGCTAGATTTCCATCTTTATCGTTTCTTATTTCGACTAATCCTGATTTAAAATCTTTAACAGCTTTAGAAATATCGTTAGATACTGTTCCTAGCTTTGGATTAGGCATTAATCCTTTTGGTCCTAAAACTTTTCCATGTTTACCAATCTTACTCATCATTCCTGGCGTGCATATTAATTTAGTAAAATTGAATTTTCCGGTGCTAATTTTTTCTAATAAATCCTCTGAGCCAACAATATCTGCTCCACTTTTCTTGGCTTCATCTACTTTATCTGCTTCACATAAAACTGCTACCTTACTTTTTTTACCTGACCCATTAGGTAAATTAACAACAGTTCTTAAACTTAAATCTCCACCTTTTGTTTGTTTTAAATTTATTCTTAAAGAAACGTCTATAGATTCATCAAATTTAGTAGTTGAATTTTTTTTGACTAATTCAATAATTTCTTTTAACTCAATTTTTTTATCTTTAACTTTGAATTTTAGAATTTCTTTATATCTTTTTGAATTTCTTTTCATTATTCTTTTACCTCAATACCCATTGATCTAGCAGATCCACAAATTATTTTTGTAGCTTCTTTTAAATCAAAAGCGTTTAAATCTTTCATTTTTTCCTTAGCTATAGACTCGGCCTGTTTCATAGTAATAGAGCCAGCTACAACTCTACCTGGTTCACTTGAACCACTTTTAAGTTTAGCTGCCTCTCTTATAAAATGTGATGCGGGAGGAGATTTAATAATAAAATCAAATTTCTTATCTTTATATACTGTAATCACTACAGGTACAGGTTTACCCATGAATGCTTTTGTTTTTTCATTAAAAGCTTTACAAAATTCCATAATATTAATTCCTCTTTGACCAAGAGCCGGTCCTACAGGTGGAGCTGGGTTAGCTTGACCACCTTTTATTTGTAATTTAACATAACCTGTTATTTCTTTTGCCATTTAATTTTTCTCCACTTGATTAAATTCTAAATCTACTGGTGTTGCTCTACCAAATATAGAAACTGATACCTTTAGTCTAGATTTTTCTTCATCTATTTCTTCAATTAATCCGTTAAAAGACGCAAAAGGGCCGTCACAAACTTTTACTTTTTCTCCAATTTCAAAACTTATGCCGCTTTTTTGGTTTATGGCACTTTCAGACACTTGACCTAGTATACGTTGAATTTCATTATCAGATATTGGAGTAGGTTTATCAGCTGAACCTAAAAAGCCGCTTACTTTTTGTAAATTTTTAATTAAATGATAAATCTGTTTACTTAGTTCTACTTTTATTAAAACGTAACCTGGAAAATATTTTTTTTCTTTCTTTGTTCTTTTGCCTTTTTTTACCTCAGTAACTTGGTGTGTAGGGACTAAAATTTCTCCTAAATTTTCCTGTAATTTATGTTTCTTTAACTCTTCCTTAATTGCTTCTACAACCTTTTTTTCAAAGCCAGAGTATGCTTGAACTATATACCAATTCATAAGTTAAAAATTTATAGTTAAAACTAAATTTAATAAAAATCTAAGTATTTGATCCAAAAGTAAAAAAAATAATGCCGCTATAGAAGCTAATGCAAAAACCATTACCGCTCCCATCATAGTGTCTTTTTTTGTTGGCCAGGTAACTCTAAAAGTTTCTTGTTTTACTTCCTGAATAAATTTTAGTGGATTTTTCATAGTTTTTTATTTTGGCAGGAGCGGAGGGACTCGAACCCACAACCTCCGGTTTTGGAGACCGGCGCTCTACCAATTGAACTACGCTCCTAAGCGTTTATTTAATAATTTTAGTTACTACTCCAGCTCCTACTGTTTTACCACCTTCTCTAATAGCAAAATTTAATTTCTCATTCATAGCTATAGGAGTAATAAGTTTTACAGTAAATTTTCCATCGTCTCCGGGCATTACCATTTCTGTGCCAGATGGTAAAGTTACTTCACCAGTTACATCAGTAGTTCTAAAGTAAAATTGTGGTCTGTATTTTGTAAAAAAAGGTGTATGTCTTCCACCTTCTTCTTTTTTTAAAATATAGGCCTGACATTCAAACTCAGTATGAGGAGTTACAGAGCCCGGCTTAGCAAGAACTTGTCCTCTTTGAACATCATCTCTTTCTACACCTCTTAATAAAGCTCCAATATTATCTCCTGCCTCACCACTATCCAAAAGTTTTCTAAACATTTCTACTCCAGTACAAACAGATTTTTTTGTATCAGTTATTCCAATTATTTCTATTTCTTCTCCAACTTTTATAACTCCAGATTCTACTCTACCTGTTACTACTGTACCTCTTCCAGAAATAGAAAAAACATCTTCTACCGGCATTAAGAAAGGCTTATCTTTTGGCCTATTAGGTTGAGGAATTGTATCGTCTACAGCTTTCATTAGTTCCATAATAGCATTTTTTCCAGTAGCTTCGTCTTTACCTTCAACAGCATTTAATGCAGAACCTTTAACGATAGGAATTTTATCACCTGGAAATTTATAAGATGTTAACAATTCTCTTATTTCTTCTTCCACTAGATCAACCAGTTCTTTGTCTTTAACAGTATCAATCTTATTTAAAAATACGACAATCGCAGGTACGCCTACTTGACGTGCTAAAAGAATATGTTCTCTAGTTTGTGGCATAGGTCCATCTGCTGCATTAACAACTAAAATTGCTCCATCCATTTGTGCAGCACCAGTTATCATATTTTTTACATAATCAGCGTGACCAGGACAATCAACGTGAGCATAGTGTCTTTTTTCAGTCTCATATTCGACATGCGCTGTTGATATTGTAATTCCTCTTTCTTTTTCTTCAGGAGCTTTATCTATTTGATCGTAAGCTACAAAGTTAGCACTAGATGTTCCGCCTGCTTCCGAAAGCACTTTTGTTATTGCGGCAGTTAAAGTTGTCTTACCGTGATCTACGTGTCCGATTGTACCTATGTTACAATGCGGTTTATTCCGTTGAAACTTTTCTTTTGACATTTTATTTTTTCCTCACTTTTTTAATTTTATCTTTTGGAGCGGGTAAAGGGAATCGAACCCTTACATCCAGCTTGGAAGGCTAGCGTTCTACCATTGAACTACACCCGCAAAATCCAAACTTATCACGCTCTTACATTATTACACACTTTAAGTTTGGTGGAGGGGGAAAGATTCGAACTTTCGAAGACCGAAGTCAACGGGTTTACAGCCCGCCCCATTTGACCGCTTTGGTACCCCTCCTTCAAATTTACTTCTAGGGATACCCCCTAACTTAAAAAGTATTTAACAACAAGCGTTTTATAAGCTTTTGTGAAATAAATGCAATCAATCATTTTTCCTTGAAATATGCTAATTATTTTAAAAAAAAACTAAAAAATTATGAAAAAAACCACATTTTTAATAGTTGGTAGACACGCTGTAATAGAGGCTCTAAAAAATCCCTCAAGAAAGGTTGAAAGGGTTTTTTTAACTGAAGATGCTCAAAAAAAAATAAATAGGGAGAATCAATCACTAAATCTTCTTAAAAATTTAAACGTTTTTTACAAATCTAGGAGAGAATTAGATAATTTATGTGGTAGAGATGAAACAGCCCATCAAGGTCTTGTTGCTGAAGTAGAACAATTAGAAGAGATTACTTTAAAAGAATTCATATTAGAAAATAAAAAAACTAACATCAATTTTATAGCTTTAGAAGAAGTAACAGATCCGAGAAATATCGGTTCGATAATTAGAAGCGCAGTTGCTTTTAATATTGATGGTATAATTGTTAAAGATCGGTCTTTTCCCTCAAAAAGTAAATTGTTATATAAAAGCGCTAGCGGCGGCGCTGAACATTTAAAAATTTTTAAAGTTTCTAATATAAATACAACTTTAAAATTTTTAAAAACAAAAGATTTCTGGGTTAGTGCATTCGACATATCAGCAAAAAAAGATTTTACGAGTAATAATTGGAAGGGTAAAAATATTCTATTGTTTGGTTCCGAAGGATATGGTTTAAAGTCTAAAACTCTAATAAACTCTGACTTTAAATTTAAAGTAAAAATGAATGATAATATGGAGAGTTTAAATATTTCAAATACCGTTTCTGTTGTTTGCCATCACATTTTTCAATCGATTAAGTAAAAATTCTAGTATATTTATATTGAGTTTTATAATATTTTATTTTAAAAAATTCTTTTTTGCCCTCATAGCTCAATTGGTAGAGCAATTGATTTGTAATCAATAGGTTCGCGGTTCGAGTCCGTGTGAGGGCACCACGAATTGATACAATTGATTTAATCTATATATTTTTGCAAAACTTTAATTGGACAATACAAAAGACCGTTTTGTTTAATAGAGGATTTAATTTTGGGTTTTAAATTAATTTGTTTATGCTTTAATTTTCTTATTTTTGATATATTAAGAAACTCATTACCGCCATGAATAGGTTTGATTTCTAAAACTTTTGTATTTCTTTTGCAAAAGCTTAACATCATCATAGCGGCACCATATAAACCTACTACTTGTTTTGCGCTAGAAAAAATCTTTACTTGTTCACTAAAAGTGCATTTTTCAGGTTTTAAAATAGTAAATCCTTTTGATAATAAATAATCTTTTATTTCTTTTTCATTTAATAATATTCTTAAATTTCTATAGTTGTTTAAATCTTTAGATTTAATTAATTTATGTTGGTCTCTATCAATAAATATTTTTTTAAATTTATCTTTATACGGACGAGTTAAATAAATTTTATTTAAATAATTAAGTGACCATTTTTTAACTGACATTGGCAAATGATAACAAGGGTGAGATGTTGCAAAAATTTTGTCTGCAACAACATGTTTGTGTGTATCGGTTGATATTATTTGATTTTCTTTAATACCAAGTATTCTTAAAGATTCTTTTTGAAACTGGTGTTTTAAGCTTGGTACATAAAACTTATCTATACTTTGAAGCTTAAATTTTTTACAAAATATTTCTATCCTAGGAATTACATCGGTAAACCAGTGAGTAAAATTATCTCTAGATGCACCGCCAGAAAGTAAGCTCAGTATTTTGCCTTTTATTCTTTTTTGAAATTTAGGCGTTCCTGTTTGTAATGTTATATTTTTTGAAATTTTATTATTTTTACTATTTATTGTGTCAAACTTTGAATATTGCAGAGATGCTTCTGATAAATAATTATTTGCAGATATATAAGCTGTAGTGTCGTTAGAGTCAGTATATACTCTGCCATTCGTTAACTGAAAAATGGTATATTTATTATTGTCAATATTAATATGATTTTCTATTACTGATTTATCATACTGATTTTTTTTTAGTATCATAGGCTTGTTGAAAACTTTTGAAAAGAAATTGATTAAAATATTTTTATAATAATATTTAACTTTTTTTTTAACTTTTTTATTCATTTATCAAGTTTCTTTTCTTAACTGCTCTAACTTGATTTTTTTTTGTAAACTACTGTTGTTGTCATACAATAATTTAAACTTAATTTTATGATTAGTTGTAATTGATATTTCTTTTGCGTTTCTAATTTCTATATTGTCAGCTACAGCACTTATCGGCCTTTTTTGATAATTTAAATTTTTTATTATAACTTTTGATTTGTCGCTAATGATCTTTCCTTTCCATCTTCTTGGTCTGAAAGCACTTATTGGAGCAACAGATATCTTATTTGAATTTAGATTTAATATTGGACCATGAACTGACAAATTATAAGCTGTGCTTCCGGCTGGCGTAGAAACTAAAACTCCATCAGAAATTAATTTTCTTATTATATATTTTGAACCATTTTTTATAGATACTGATGCAGCTTGTCTGCTTTGTCTTAAAATAGAGACTTCATTAATTGCTAAATACTTTTTTATTTTTTGGTTGCTTAAAACTTTCATTTCTAGAGGAGAAATTTTAGTAATTTTTGATTTAGCTAGATTTTTAATCAAATTTTTTTTGGAGAATTTATTCATAAGAAAACCATAATTTCCAGAATTAATCCCGTAATATATATTTGATAACTTTTTACTTTTTTTTAAGGTTTGTAGCATAAAACCGTCACCGCCAATAACAACAATGAGGTTTGCTCTTTTAAATCCACTGTCTTGAATCTTTTTTTTAACAAATCTTTTAATTTTTAAAGATTTGTTGTTTTTATCTGAAGTTATTTTTGGTCTATTCATTTTTGGAAACTACAACTATTATAATACAATAACTTTTATATTCATTAAAATTATTTCTTTCCATTAAGAATTAAAATTGGCCCACTTTTTCTAACCTTGAAATTATTTAATCCAATTTCTCTTCCAATTTTTTCTAATTCGTTAAGACTTAGCGGACTATCATACTTAGCGCCTAATGCATCATAGGTATCCATTATTGCCCATTCAATTAGTGTATTTTTATCTTGAGGAATATTTTTTGAATTAGTATAATTAGCGCATGGTATAGGTATAAGACATCTTATTAATTTACTTACTATTGAAGGAAGTTTTGTTTTAATAAAAGTATCTATAGGAAAATAATAAGGTACATAAAACTTAACAATTTTAAACAATATTTTTGGACTAAGTCTTTTAGTTATTGGTCTCCAAATACTCTTGGTAGTTGGATGATTTGTTTTAGCGTAATGATCAATTGAAATTTTTCCGCCTTTTTTTCCAAATGAGAAGCAAGCTTTATAAGTATTTAATAAATTAGGAGTATGTTGAGCTACCCCGTAACAAAGAACATAATCAAACATATTATTTAGAAATTCCAAGTTATCTAATGAAGATTTAATAAAAACTATATTGTCTGATTTATTATTTGATGAATTTACATATATTGCATTAGACATTTCAACTGAAAATATATAACAACCAGCCTCTAGCAAAATCTCTGTAAATCTTCCTGCCCCACTGCCTAGCTCAATAATCATTTTATTCTTTAAATTATCAAAACTCCATTCACTAGAATTAAGTAATCTATTTTTTGTTAATGGAAAACCAGTATGAGAATCAAATTGAGTTAACGGGAACTTACTCCACTGTAACCCAAAATTAATTGAGTAATCCTCAGTTCTTTTGTCAACATAGACATTTTTTTCTTTTGTAAAGAATTCTTTGTTATCTAAAATATTTTTAATATTAATAAAATTATCTTTATTCATCATTTGTGGTGCCCTCGGCCAGACTCGAACTGGCACTCCCAAAAGGGCAAGGATTTTAAGTCCTTTGTGTCTACCAATTTCACCACGAGGGCACTGTGTTTTTTATTGTTATCTCTACTTTACTAAAATTTCAAGAGATACTATATAATATTTACTCTATGAGAAATAAAATAATCTCTCTTATATTATTTTAATAATCTTATAAAGTATGAATATCTTATGAAAAAAATCCTACTTTATAATTCAGGTGGTGGTCTAGGGGACTCTATACAATTATTTGATTTAATTTTGAGCCTTCAAAATCATTTTAAATCTTCTGAGTTTTTTTATTTAGGGGCACATGAAAATCATTTTCAAGGTAAATTAAAAGAATTTAACATTAATATTAAAACGCTAGACCTAGGTTTAAAGTATTTTGGTTTTAGATGGTGGCATTTTCTAATCGCTAAAAAAAGATACATAAATCAAGATTTAGAAAAAATGGATTTAATTATCGATTTACAATCTAAATTAAGAAACACAATAATTTTAAACAAGATACCTCACGATCATTTTTATTCTTCTACTTATGGCTTTAAATTTTGCACAAAAAAAGCAGAGTACTCCTCTGGAGAACATCTTAGAAATTTAAGTAATTTTTTAAATACAAATATTAGAATATTAAGATTTAATTTAAATAATTTGGAAGATAAGTACAAATTAGAGGCAAAGAGATTGTTGCCTGATAAAAATTATATTGGATTTTCATTAACACAAGGAAATGTTTATAGAAAAAAAAGTTGGTCTATTGATAATTTTATGGACCTGGCGACCAAAATTGATGAAAAAAGCATGATACCTGTGTTTTTTATTGAGAAAGAAGAAATCGAATTAGTTAATGAAATCAAATCTAAATTACCTAGCGCTTTATTTCCCGAACATCATTCAAATATTTCTTGCCCTGCCCTTGTCACAGCATTAACATCTCGATTAAATTTAGGAATATCAGTTGACAACGGAATTATGCATATGATGGGGTTGGCTAATATTCCTATGATTGTTTTATTTGGACCAACAGACTCAGAAAAATTTGCTCCAAAAATTAACTCCATTAAAATTTTAGATAGTAAAATAATGTACAAGTCCAAAGACATCAACTCAATTACCGTACATGATGTTTTCAGACAAATTTAAATTTTTAATATTTGAATTTTTTTTGACTTAACTAATTTAATCAAGTCTTTATTTACACTTTTTAACTTCAATTTTGACGTCGATCTGCTTACAATAGAGACACCTATTTTTCCTAGCCTAAAAAAAGGATAGCTGCCTATATCAACATACTTTTTATATTTTTTTTGAATAAGATTTAATTTTTGAGAAATATTACTTTCAACAGTATATAGATTTAAAGTTTTACTATGTACTTTTAATCCTTTAATCAAATAAATCTTACAGTTTTCGATCATTGAATTTAAAATTGAAGGCACGCCAGGTAAAGAAAGTACATTTTTAAAAATAAAACCGGGAGCTGCGCTAGATGGGTTGTAAATTAACTTAGATCCACTAGGCATCTTAGCCATTTTTTTTCTGCCATCATTAAATTTTGATTTACCATAATAATTTTCTAAAATCTTGAAAGCTTCTTTATGATATTCATATTTAACTTTAAAAGCTTTGGAAATAGATTTAGCTGTTATATCATCGTGGGTTGGACCAATTCCCCCAGTAGTAAATACATAGTTA
>CACKXA010000012.1 GCA_902604055.1 uncultured Pelagibacteraceae bacterium
GGGCACTCAAGCAGGACTAGATTTTTGCAGCAAGTTAGCAAAAATTAACAGAGGTAAATCAGATCAAAAATATCCAGTTTTTTTACTTTATAATAAATCAAACATACCAGATAGAAAACAAAATTTAAATAAATACAACAAAGTTTTAAAAGCACTTGTACTTGGGTGTAATTTTTTACAAAAAAATAAATGTAAATTCATTTCTATACCCTGCAACACTGCTCATTATTGGTATGATGACTTAAAAGCAATTATTAAAATACCCATTTTAAACATGCCTAAAATTGTTTTCGGGAATGCTTCAAAGAATTGTAAAAGAGGATCAAAGATAGGACTCTTAGCTACCGATACAACTATTAGTACTGGAATATACGATAAATTTTTTAGCAAAAGGTATAATTTAATTTCACCTCCAAAAAAACTACAAATAACTAGCGTTAATAAGTCTATTAGACTGGTTAAAATGGGCAAAACTAGAGAAGCCGAGAAATCGATAAAACCAGCGGTTAATTATTTACTAAAAATGAAGTGTAAAAAAATCATTTTGGGATGTACTGAGTTGCCAATTGCAATATTTGCATATAAATCTTTTAAAAAAGCTAAGCTTTCAAAGATTTTTATGGATCCTAATCTGATTTTAGCTGAAGCTTCTATGAAAAAATATAAATGAAAAAACTGACAATTATACTTATAATATTATTTCCTCTCACGTTGTTAGCTAATGAGAGTGTGAAAGAGAAAAAAATTGCAAAATATGTAATGGAAAATATTCAAAAAGATTATGTTAATTGTTATAGCTTTTATAAAGTTGCAGCTGAAAGTTTTAAAAAAGCAGGAAAAGAAAAAACTTTAATCGAAAGTTTAGAAAAAAGTGCAGATGTTGCTTTAAAATATAACTACGATTTAGGAGAAATTATGGGTTTCAATCCTGAAGTAATGGCTCAAATGACAAAAGATAAAGTAAATGATTTTGTTAACCTTGCTAATAAAGACTTCTCCTCTCTGGCGAAAAAATATGGTCTTGAGTGTAAAAATTTAGTCGAAAATCCTGAGCAAAGAACTAATTATTGGGAAAATAAAGGAAAAAAAATTATTAAGTGAAAAAAAGTATTTTACGATCAAAAATAATTAAAATTTTTAAGAATCATAAATTATCTGAAAAACACTCAAAAACTTGTGCAGATTATCTAATCAAAGCAGAACTTGTTGAAGCTAAGTCTCATGGATTAACGAGATTAAAAATGTATTGTAAAAGAATACAAAAAAAATTAATAAATCCAAAACCTAAAATTAAAATAAAAAAAATCAGCTCTTCGATATCTCATATTGATGCAGACAACAGTATAGGTTTTATTTCTGCAGATATTGGAATTTATCAGGCTATTCAGAACGCAAAGAGAACTGGTTTCGGTCTTGTTGCGGTTAAAAAAAGTGGTCACTTTGGTTTATCAAGTTTTTATGCAGAACAAGCTGTAAAAAAAAATTTAATAGTATTTTGTTTCACAAATGCTCCTCCTGCCCTCGCGCCCTATGGAGCAAAGAAATCTTTATTTGGAACAAATCCTATTTGTTTTGGCGCACCTGTTGGCAAAGTACCTTTTATTTTAGATACATCAACTTCAATTATAAATAGAGGAAAAATTAGACATGCTCATAAATTTGGAAAAAAAATTCCATATGGAGTTGCGTTAAATAAATTTGGACAAATTACAACTAATGCTTATGAGGCGCTCAAAGGAACTCAGTTACCTATTGCTGGTTTTAAAGGATCTGGCTTAGCATGGATGGTGGACATTTTAAGTGGGGTTCTAACAGGCAGTAGTCACGGAGGAAAAACAAAAGACCCTTTTGATGATTTTAGCGGCCCTCAAAATGTTGGTCACTTATTTATTACTATAGATCCAAAAATATTTATTGGGAAAAGATATATTCAAGAAATGAAAAAAAATATAAGATTGATAAAAAGACTTCCTAAAGCAAAAGGATTCAGCTCTATACTTTATCCTGGAGAGAGAAAAAATAAGTTGTATAAAAAGAATTTAAATAAAGATATATTTGTACCAAAAAAAATTTTACAAGAAATGGACGAACTAAATGCTATCAAATAAAGAAATTATTTGTCCTGATAATCTTTTAAAAATTGCAAAAAATAAAGGTCCTGTCAAAGCTGTGATTGTTAATGCTGGAAAAAAAGTTGCAATATTATCAACTAAACAAGCTGTGGAAGCTAATTTAATAATTCCAGTATTTATAGGTGATAAGCCTTTAATAGAGTCTATTGCTAAAGATATTAATTGGGATATTTCTAAATATGAGGTAATTCACGAGCCTATTGAAAACAACACTGCTCCTATAGCTGCCAAATTAGCTAGTGAGAATAAGGTGAGAATTATTGTTAAAGGTCATATACATACTGATGTACTAATGAAAGCAGTTTTAAAAAGAAACCTAAATCTAATTAGTAAGAAAAGATTAAGCCATATTTGGCATATGACATTACAGAAAAGTGATAAACCTTTTATAATTACTGATGGAGCTTTAAATGTTTTACCAAAATTAGAAACTAAAATACATATTCTTAAAAATTCGGTTGAATTTGCTAAACGTATTGGAATTTCTAGACCGAAGGTCTCGGTGCTTTCAGCGACTGAAGAAGTGTTAGATAGCATGCCTAGCTCTATTGACGCTAAGGAATTGACCAAAAGAGCAAAGGAAGAAGGAATAGATGCAGATGTGTTTGGTCCTATGGCATTTGATAATTCAGTTTCTGAAAATGCGGCTAAAATTAAGGGTATTAAAAATGCTGTAGCTGGAAAAACTGATATCCTTTTAGTTCCTAATGTCGAAGCAGGTAATGGGTTAGTAAAAATGATGATTTTTTTTATGGGAGCATGCGCAGCTGGAGTAGTTGTTGGAGGAAAAGTTCCAGTTGTGATTACAAGTAGAGCTGATGATACTCAAGCAAGACTTGCTTCCATGGCTGCAGCTGTTGTTGCTCTTTAATGAAAAAACTTAAAAACTGGGATAATAAAACCTGGTTATCATCTAAATCGTATATCTCTCAATTTAATAAATTTCTTAAAACAAAAATTAATTTTAATAAAAATTCAAAAATATTAGATATTGGATGCGGAAGAGCAAATATTATTTCTGCTCTTCAAAAGAAATATAAATTTAAAAATAGACCCATAGGAATTGATGTTATTGCTAACAAGGAAGTTAAAAAGAATATTATATTTAAAAGAGTAGATGCACTAAAATATTTAAAAAAACATGAAAAATACGATCTAATCTTAATCAAACAAACTATTCATTTTTTTTCAAAAACAAATTTAAATCACCTTCTTAATCTCGCTAAAATTAGACTTAACCCAAAAGGAAAATTACTAATTTTTTCACTAAAAACAAAAAATAATAAGATACCTTGTTTTAAAAAAATGAGGAAAAATTTAGAAAAAAGTTTAAAAAGAGATGAGACTTTATTTAAGATAATCAAAAAAAACTTAAAAAAAATAAGCTACACAAATTTTAACTTTAAAGTGAATATCTCGAAACAAAAATATGTAAGAATGATCAGAGAGAGATACATTTCATGCTTATTAAACATGAGTAATAAAGAAATTAATCTTGGTATCAGTGAAATTAAATCAAAGTATAAAAATCAAATAAAATTCACTGATACCTTAAAATGTATCAGCTGCAGAAAATAATTATTTTCCAGGCTCTTTGTATGAAGAAGCCATTTTCTGAGCAGTTTTAGCTATCTCATTTAGATCTACATCTTCTAATATTGTAAAATCTGAAACAGCACCACTAGAAACAGCAACCATAGCAGCTGCAGCAGCTTGATCAAAAGTTCCTTCAATCACAGCCATAAAATCATATTTTCCTCTCAGGCCAGAGTATTGAGTTACTTTCGCTCCTACAGAAGCAGCTAAAGCTGATGTTGCAGCTTTTCTGTCTGTTGAAGGGTTGCTTACAAACCCTGCAAGACCCTTAGCTGTATAACATCCAAGTGTATAAAATTTAGCCATTGTTACTCCTTTCTTATTTCTCGATTACAACTGTACCAGAATGAGGATCAGTAACACCCAACTCGGATGACAGTTCTTCTAAAGTGTGCCGAAGTGAGTCCAAAAATTCAATCATCTTTGGTCTTGCTTTGGCTATTGCATCTTCAGAATTCCATTCGCCGATCATAAAAAATTCGTTAGGTTTAGTTTCAACATACTTAGCTGAAATTTGCCCATCGAACTTTGGCATCTCGTCAATCTTTTTTAGATACTCTTCTCGATTAGATGTTTTCACTTTACATCTAACAATGTTCATAAATTTTGCCATATACCTCCTTAAACGTAAATTTTATCTGCTAAACCGTAACAAAGAATAGCACTGACAATTACAAGAACTAGTGGAGCATATATTCCGTCGTTTCTTGTTTTTTTAGTTAAACCTGTCTTGTCAATTTTTAATGTATAAAAATTTGCAGCTAATATTGAAACATTAATTATAAAAACTAAATTAAAGAATGCCCAAGTAGCATCTAAACCACCTGGTCTTACAAAGGCTACATAGATCGCCATTAAAACTATTGCAACCATAAATGAACCAGCGAATCTAGTGATTAAAGTAGCTGTCTTATCTACTCCTCTACCTTTAAGAAATTTTTTAGTATCAAATACTAGTTGATACGCATAACTTCCAACTATAATGAAATGAGCTAAGTAAATTATTAAATAAAATGCGTTTTCAAATTTATCTATCATATTTATCCTTTTAGTTATCCTTTATATTGTTCTAACAGATCTTCACCCATGAGAGTTGTAACGGATTTCTCTAAGACTACTCCAGCTGCTGCTCTTTCTTTATGAAGTTCCTCATCAGCCTTGAAAGCTTTAAGACCATCCATTGTATCAAATCTTATAATGGTAGTTATTTTTGAGTCATTATCTTTTTCTGTTCCAGCATAAAGAAATGTCATACCGTATTTTTTAATCTTTTCTGAATTGCTGTGAACCATCGCTTTCCACTTTGCAAAAGTTGCAATTGGACTTTCTATTTTTACTATCATGTTTTACTCCTGTTAGTTTAATAAATTCCAGATTTTACCAGTTTGTCAATTTCCGCTTTAGCTTCTGGTATTAATTTGTAAATATATCTATCACATTCACCGGTTTTTTTTTCATCATATGATTTTCCATAGAGTTCATCGATAGATTTATTAAGTTCTGTATTAATAAAATCCTCTTTTACTCCCTCTTTGATTAAATATGACGTTAAAAATTTTTTTGCCGAGATAGAGTAAACGATCTTATCCAGTTCTAAAGTACCCTGCGGTATCATGCTGTTAGCGTAATATAGACCTGTACATTTTAATGTGGCTTTTTTGTCTTTTTCACTTAAATGACCTCCAGCGTAAGCTAAAGAAAAAGTTGTTAAGATTAATATAATAAAAAGTTTTTTCATGTGTTTTCCTTTCAGAATTATCTAGTAGTTTATTAAAATAAAATTTATATTAGTTATGTTAAAATATTATTTCAGGTATGCATAATGTCTACAACTCAGAGGTTAATGATTGATGAAAATTGTTGATTGTACGTCTTTTTACTCTGAACATATGATGTACGAAGTAAGATTAAACATTTTAAAAGATAAAGTTGATAAATTTATTGTTACAGAATCTACTTATTCCCACAGCGGTAAAAAGAAAAAATTAAATTTTGATATAAAAAATTATTCAAAATTTAAAGATAAAATCATTTATATTGTTATAGATAGAGAGCCTGAGGGAATTGTTAATGAAAATAACAATCCATCAATGCAAAGGTCTAATAGTCTCAAAAGAATAGCTCTTTCTTATGATGAAAGTTTAAAAGCTCTTAAAGATTTTTCTGATGAAGATTTAATAATGTTAAGTGACAATGATGAAATACCAAACTTGAATTCCAGCCAATTTAATAAAAGCCAAAAAGACATTATTCTATTCAAGCAACTTTTTTTTTATTTTAAATTTAATTTACTTTACGACAGAATGTTTTGGATTGGAACTAAAGCATGTAAAAAGAAAAAATTAAAATCATTATCTTGGCTTAGAAATATAAAACTTAAAAAGTATCCCTTTTGGAGAGTAGACACTCTTTTTTCTGAAACAAAGCAGATTAACCTAGAAATAATTAAAGATGGTGGATGGCATTTTACAAATTTAAAAAGTGCTGAAGAAATGTACGAAAAGTTTATGAATTTTGGTCATCATGATGAATTCAGATTAAGTGGTTTAACAGTGGAAAAAATACGAGAAAAAATTAAAAATAAAGAAATGTTTTATGATCATTTTGCAGATCAAAGTTCGAATAATAAATGGAATAGTGACTACAAATTAAAAAAATACGATTTAAACCTTTTACCTAAACATATTGTAGGTAATCAAAATAACTATAAAGAATGGATAGATAATTAAGGTATAAGAATTATTTTTGGAGCTACACAAGTGCCATTATGAATCTCATTAAATGCTTCAGAACCCTTTTTAAGATCCCTGTATTCTATCCATCCTAGATCACCTAGTTTCTTTTCTGTTAGAATTTTAAGCGTCTTTTGGAAATCTTTGTTTGTGTAACAATAAGTTCCAACAATAGTAATTTCTTGAATTGTTAGTTTTTTAAAATCAAAAGTCCCAGAAGGTTGTGTTAAACCTATATGTAAGATTGTGCCACCTGGTGCGATTGATTTTATTGCTTGATGACGTGTAACCTCTAAACCGACAGACTCTAAAACTAAGTCAAAGTTATTTTCTTTAATTAATTTATCATTTGGAGATACAAAATTTGCTTTTAGATATTTAGCACACTCATCTAATCTTTTCTTATTTGGATCTGACATAGTTATATTTGTAGATTTTTTTTCTTTATTTAAAACTAAACCACATAATAAACCTATAGCCCCAGCTCCTTGGATTAAAATCTTACTTTCTGACACAGGTTTTTTTAAATTTTGCTCAGCTAATAAAACTGCATGTAATGCTACAGCAGCCGGTTCAGCTAAAGCTGCTTCTTTGATGCTTAGTTTTTTTGGAACTTCAAAAATATTTTTTTCTGGTACAGATACTAATTCTGCCAATCCACCTTCCCTTTTTACTGGGGTGCTCATCCCTATCATTGTTCTTTGGGGACATAAATGCTCTCTTTCATTTTTACAATAATCACATTTCTCACAACTAATTAAAGGATTTATAACTACATCTTTATTTTTAAATTTGCCGTCTAAACTAGTTCCACTTACTTCATGACCTAATATTAATGGTGGTATTCTTCTTTCATCATTTCCATGGAAGGCATGCATATCTGAGCCACAAATACCTGAAGCTTTTACTTTTACTAAAGTCTCACCTGGTTTTGCTATTGGATCTTTTTCTTCTCTAAAATCTATTTTGTTAGTACCAGTATAAACTAGTGCTTGCATTAATTCGAAAAGCCGTACTTTCTTAATCTAACATCTGCAGTTCTGGCATGAGCTTCCATACCTTCAGCTCTTCCCAATCTTGCAGCTGTTGCCCCAACAACTTCAGTGGCTTCCTTTGTCATTCTTTGGAAAGTTAAAGTTTTGATAAATTTTCCTACAAATAAACCACCCGTATATCTTCCTCCACCTTTTGTTGGAAGAATATGATTTGTTCCTGAGCATTTATCTCCATAAGCAACCGTTGTTTCTTCACCTAAAAATAACGATCCATAATTTCTCAATCTTTTTAACCACCAATCTAATTTTTCTGCATGGACTTCTAAATGTTCAGAAGCATACTTGTCGCTAACTTCTGCCATTTCTTCGTTAGTATCGCACAAAATTACTTCGCCATAATCTTTCCAAGCTGCAGTTGCATTTACTTTTGCTAATTCAGGTAATTCATTGATTAGCTCTGGAACTCTTTTCATAGTAAAGTCTGCTAAAGTTTTATCAGTAGTGAATAGCCAACCAGGGGAATTGTATCCATGTTCTAATTGCCCAACTAGATCAACTGCAACTATTTCTTTGTCAGCCGATTTGTCAGCTATAATTGCTATTTCAGTTGGACCAGCAAATTGATCTATACCGACTTTTCCATAAACAATTCTTTTAGCCTCAGCCACATATTGATTCCCTGCTCCAACTAAAAAATCTACTGGAGGGTTTTTAAAACACCCATGTGTCATTGAACCTATAGCAGCTACACCACCTAAATTCATTATTACATCAGCTCCACAATGATTTGCAGCAAAAATTATTCCTGGGTTTGCTCCGTCTTTATCTTTAGGAGGACTGGCACAAATTATAGTCTTTACACCAGCTACTTTAGCTGGGGTAATTGCCATTACTGCGGAAGAAATATGCGCGTATCTTCCTCCTGGAATATAACATCCTGCTGTATCTACTGGGATTAATCTTTGTCCTGCAAACAACCCTTTTGATAATTCAACTTCAAATCCATTGTTCATGCTTTTTAGTTGGTGTTCAGCAAATTTTTTAATTCTTTCGTGCGCGAATTTTACGTCGTCTTTAGTTTTTTGATCAACTTTCTTAATTGCTTCCTCTATCTTTTCCTTTGAAACAATGACTTCTCCTTCATACTTGTCGAATTTTTTATTAAGTTCTTTAAGTGCAACTTCTTTCCTTTTTGAAATATCATTAAGAATATCTTGTACAGCTGCTTGTGTTTTTTGATCGTCCGTCTCCGGAGTTTTTGCTGCTTTTTTAATATATTTAACTGCCATAAAGTAAAGTTGGTAACCACAATGCTATTTGTGGAAACACTACTATTAATACTAATCCAATAATTTGCAAGACCATAAATTGCATCATTCCAAAATAAATATCTTTTAAATCCCACTCTGGCACAACGCCCTTTAAAAAATATGCAGAAAGAGCTACGGGAGGAGACAGCCAGGCGGTCTGGAGATTGACTGCAACTAATATCGCAAACCAAGTTAAATTGAACCCTAAAGCTTCAACTAAAGGTAAAATTATTGGGATTATTATCATTACTATTGGAACCCATTCAAGAGGCCATCCTAATAAAAAAATCATGACCATTATCATTGCAAGGATCAAGTATTTGTTCATTTCTAATCCAAGTAAAAACTCCGTTAACAAAGTAGGCGTACCTAATCTGGCAAATACTGCTCCAAAAAAGTTTGATGCTGCAACTAAAACCATAATTAAAGCTGTTATTTCTAAAGTTTTAACCAAAGCTTCTTGTAATTTTGGTAAAGTCAATTTTTTGTAGGCTAAAGACAAAAGAAGAGCGCCCATTGCACCACAACCAGCTGCTTCTGTAGGAGTGGCAAATCCAAACAAAATGCTTCCAAGTGCTGCAAAAACTAAAGCTGCTGGAGGTACAAGGCCTAAAAAAAATTCAATCCAAACCTTCGTCATGCTTGTGGCTCTCATTTCTTCTGGTAAAGGAGGTCCTAATTTTGGATCTAACATACATCTAATTGTTGTGTAAGCAGCATATAAAGTTGCAAGTAAAATCCCTGGAAAAATAGCAGCAGCAAATAAATCTATTACTGGAATTTCCATTATAGGACCCATTACAACAAGCATAATACTTGGTGGAATCAATATACCTAACGTCCCACCTGCAGTAATTGTTCCGGCTGCAAGTCTCACATCATAGCCTGATCTGTTCATCGATTTCGCAGCCATAATTCCTAAAATTGTAACTGAGGCTCCAACTATTCCTGTTGCTGCAGCAAATATTACTGAAACAAAAAGGACTGCGTAATAAAGAGATCCTCTAACTCTTGCTAACATTAATTGGAAGGCTGAAAAAAGTCGTTCCATTAGTCCAGCTTGCTCCATCATAATTCCCATAAAGACAAAGAGTGGAACGGCGGCGAGAGTTTGTTCAGTCATGACCATCGAAAACTGTAAGGTCATTAAATAAAATACGAGTTTTCCAAATCCTAGATAACCGAACACAAATCCTAAAAATATCAGTGTAAACGAAATAGGAAATCCAACGAATATTGCAAACAGCATTACCCCCACTAGAATAAAACCAAGAACTGCCGGATCAATTAATTCAGCAATCATTTACTTTCTCCTGGCCATTCACCTTTTTTTGCCGCCCAATAACTTTTTAATAATTCTGAAATGCCTTGGATTAAAAGAAATATAATTCCTACAAGTAAACATGTTTTAATTGGCCACATATATGGCATCCATGTTGTGTCCATCCCTCTTTCTCCTCTTTGAATTGACTCACCTACATAACCAATTGTCATATAAAGAAAAACCAATAAGCCTGGAAAATAAAATAAAATATATAACCAAAAATCTACAAGTCCTTGATTTTTGGTTTTAAAATTTCGATATAAAAAATCTGCTCTAATGTGAACTCCTTTAGAAAGAGCGTAGCCCGCTCCTAACATAAACAAAGCTCCGTATAAAAATCTACTAATATCGTAAGCCCAAATTGTTGGTGCTAAAAACAATTTTCTCATTATTACTTCATAGGTCATTGCAAAAATTAAGGGCATTAAAATCCAACAAACAACACTGCCTACTTTCTTACTAAATTTATCTATTGATGTAATAGTGTTTGCCATCCATAGTGGCATATCCTCTGGCATCTTACCTGAACCACCACGTCTTTCGGCGATCATTTCATCTGACTTATCTAGTTTCGTTCTTAAAGGCATTGGCTCCTTTTTTGTTTAAAAAAATAAAGCGGATCAATTAAATGATCCGCTTTATTATAATCTTTACTTGATGACTATTTTAATGTCGCTGCGTGAGCCATTCCTAGCTTAGCATTTGACATTTGTGCACCACTCCAGAATGGAACAGCAATATCAGCAAATTCTTTCATTGAGTCATAAACTTTAGCGAAAAACTTGTTATCCGCTGCGTTTTTGTTCAATGTTTTCTTTGCTGCTGCCATATATTCTTTAAAGTAGTCTGATGGTGTATCTTCTAAAATAACACCGTGCTTAGTAGTTAGTTCTCTTAAAGCTTTTCCATTTTCATAGATTCTGTAGCTCAAAGATTTAGCTAACGAAGCATTAGCAGCTACTTCAAGAGATTTTTTCTCATGAGCAGTCATCTTTTTGTAAGTTTTTCCAGTGATATAAAAATCAGCATTTACCACTACTTGGTGTAAACCTTGTAGGTAATAGTGTTTTAATACTTTTTGAAAACCAAATGTTAAATCTGGTTTTGGACAACACCATTCAGCCGCATCAATAGTACCCGCTTGTAAAGCTGGTAGAATATCTCCACCACCCATTGCTACAGATGCTATTCCGATATCTTTATATGTTTGACCTGGAATTCCTGGAGGTGTTCTGAACTTGTATTTTCTAAAGTCAGCCATATCTTTAATTGGTTTTGGAAACCAACCTAAAGCTTCTGGACCTACAGGTTGAAGCATAAATCCTTTTATGTCTCTTCCCATTTCTTTCCAAAGTTGGTCGTATAACTCTTTACCACCACCATATTGGAACCAAGATAAGAATGCTAAGTTATCTATACCTACTCCACCACCTGCTACTGGTGAACCAAATAACATAGCTGCAGGATGATCGCCAGACCAATAGTGAGTCCATGCAAATCCACAGTCAATTAATCCTTTGTCAACTGCATCTAATGTTTCTTTAACTCCTACAACAGCTCCTGCTGGTAAAATTTCAAATTTTAATGAACCATCAGTTAATTCTGTTACAGTATCAGTAAAGTCCTTTAACATCTTCACTTCATCAGCTTTAGTGTTAAGAACGGTCTGACATTTTAAAGTTTTAGCGTTTGCGGTACTCATTGAAAAACCAACAAATACAGCTAAACTTAAAACTACAGTTAATAATTTTTTCATTATTCCCCCGTTTTGTTTGTTAATTATCAAAATTAAACTTTATAAGAGCCTTGAAGTCAAACTAAAGTCTTAAAACCTTAGGTTGTAATAGACACATTGGAAATTAATAAATTTCTGCCCTATAAGGTATTTATCTATGGAAGAATTTGACTACATCATAATTGGGGCTGGATCTGCAGGTTGTGTTTTAGCTAATAGACTTACAGCTAATGAAAAAAATAAAGTTCTTTTAATTGAAGCTGGAGGTAAAGATACTTATCCGTGGATTCATATTCCCGTAGGTTATTACAAAACTATGCATAATCCTAAAGTGGATTGGTGTTTCCATACAGAAAAAGATGAAACTATGGCTAATAGATCAATTCGATATCCTAGGGGAAAAACACTTGGCGGAAGTTCATCTATAAATGGGCTGCTTTGGATTAGAGGTCAAAGCAGTGATTATGATAACTGGAGACAACAAGGTAATGCTGGTTGGGCTTGGGAAGATGTTCTTCCATATTTTTTAAAGTCAGAAAATAATGAATTAGGAAAAAGTGAATTTCATAATGATGACGGACCTATAACAGTAACTAATAAAAAAATTAATTTAAAAATGTTAGAAGAGTTTCAAAACGCAGCAGAAGAATATGGAATACCCAGAACTAATGATTTTAATACTGGAGATAATTTTGGAGTTGGATATTTTCAATTTACTACAAGTCGTCAAAAATTATTAAAATTACGTTGTAGTGCGGCTAAAGGGTATTTAAATCCAATAAAAAAAAGACCTAATTTAAAGATTACTGTTAACGCTCATGTACAAAAAATAAACTTTGAAGGAAAAAAAGCAGTAAGTGTTAATTTTTATCACAATGGAAGATTAACAATAATAAAGGCAAATAAAGAAATATTGCTATCGGCAGGTTCTATCGGTTCACCTCACATTTTACAAGTATCTGGAATCGGAGACTCAAAAAAATTAAAATCTCACGGAATATCAACTGTTCACGAATTAGTGGGGGTTGGAAAAAATTTACAAGATCATTTAATGTTTAGACCAGTTTATAAGGTTAAAAAGTTAAAATCTCTTAACGGGAAGATAAATAGTTTGTTTGGAAATCTACTAATTGGATTAGAATATATATTAAATCAAAGTGGACCAATGACAATGGGTGCTAGCCAAGTTTGTGGTTTCCTCAAAAGTGACCCTTCTAAAGCTACTCCTAATTTACAGTTTCATGTACAGCCAATTAGTACAGATATTTTAGGAGCTACTAAAATGCACGACTTTGATGGTATTACTCCAACTATTGCAAATATTAGACCTACTAGCAGAGGTGAAATCAATATCAAAAGTAACGACAGTAGAGATAATCCAAAGATTAAAATGAATTATTTATCAACTCAAGAGGACAGAGATATTGCAGCAAAAAGTTTAAAAATTGTAAGAAAGATAATGTTGGAAACAAGTGCATTTAAAAAGTACGAGCCAGAAGAATATAGACCGGGAGCGCATATAACAGATAATGAAGAATTAGTTCAAGCTGGTAGCGAACATACTCAAACAATCTTTCATCCTGTTGGAACTTGTAAAATGGGAAATGGAGACGACTCCGTTGTTGATGAAAAACTAAAAGTTAGAGGAATAAAAAATTTAAGAGTTATAGATGCATCAATTATGCCTAATATCACCTCAGGAAATACAAATGCACCCACTATAATGATTGCTGAAAAGGCAGCAGACATGATATTGAATCCATAAAAAATATGTCCGAACAATTAATTATATTTTCACAAATAGTTTTCATAGATCTAATTCTAGCTGGAGATAACGCAATAATAATAGGAATGGTTGCATCAAAATTTCCTCCTGCTCAAAGAAAAAAAGTTATCTTCTGGGGTATAGGTGGTGCCGTAATTTTAAGAATAATTCTAACTTTGCTCACAGCTTATCTTTTACAAATAACAGGCTTAAGATTGATAGGAGGAATTCTTCTACTTTATGTAATTTATAAACTTTATGCAGACGTTATTAAAAATAATGAAACTAATGATAAAGATATTAAAGTAGACAGATCAAACTTACTAAAAGCTATATGGACTATTTTATTAGCTGACTTTACTATGAGTCTAGACAATGTTCTAGGAGTAGCAGGTGCTGCTGGGCATCATTATCACTTATTAATTTTTGGATTAGTTTTATCAATTATTTTGATGGCTGTAGCAGCTAATTTAATTTCACGATGGATTAAGAAATATAAGTGGATTGCTTGGGTTGGTTTATTAGCTATACTATTAGTGGCTATAGATTTAATATACACTGATCTTAAATTAATTTTGTAAATATGTATTTAAAAAAATATAATTTAAAAGGAAAATATTCTTTAGTCACAGGAGCAGGTAAAGGTTTAGGCCGTGCATGTGCAATAGCTTTAGCTGAAGCAGGATCAAATTTAATATTAATTAGCAGAACAAAAAAGGATTTGGATTCTGTTGCAAAAATAGCAAAGAAAAATAAAGTTAAATGTAAAACTTATGTGTGTGATTTAACTAATTATATTCAGCTAAAACAAGTTATAAATAGCCAGCAAAAAATTGATGTTTTAATTAATAACGCGGGTACAAATATTCCAGAACATTTTTTAAAAATCCGCAAACAAGATATGGAGAAAGTAGTTAAGATAAATACTATTGCTGCTTTCAATGTTGCTAATTTAGTGGCTTTAAAAATGGTTCAAACAAAAAATAGAAAAAAAATTGGTGCCGCAATAGTAAACATGTCATCTCAAATGGGGCATGTAGGAGGACCTATTAGAAGTGTCTATAATATGACAAAGTTTGGTATCGAAGGATTAACAAAGGGTATGGCAATAGATTTAGCTAAATATAATATTAGAGTTAATAGTATTGCTCCAACATTTGTAGTTACCCCGATGACAAAAAAATTTTTTAAAAATAAAAATTTTAGAAAAGAAGTTTTAGGTAATATTCCTCTAGGAAGATATGCTGAACTTCCTGAAATATCATCTGCTGCAGTTTTTTTAGCTTCGGACGCAGCCTCTATGATAACTGGAACTTCATTATTGGTAGATGGTGGATGGACAGCAAGATAATTAAAATATTTTTATTTTTAATAATAATTTTTTTTAATCAAAATTTATCAGCAGTAGAATTCATAGGAAAATTTAATCAAGGATCTTTTATCCTAGGAAAAACAAGTCCAGAAGCAAAGGTTAAAATAGATGATAAAGATATCTTGGTTACTGAGAAGGGTTATTTTGTTTTTGGAATAGGAAGAGATAGAAAAAATGACATAACTATTCGAATAGTAAAAGATCAAAAGTTAGATGTGATTATTAAAAAAGTCTTTAAAAGAAAATATAAAATACAAAGAATAGACGGCTTGCCTGAAAAAAAAGTTACTCCTCCTAAAGAAGTTTATGAGAGAATAAAAAGAGAAAATAAACTTATCGGTGATGCAAGGTCAGTGGAAAGTAATTTAACTTTTTTTACTAAAAAATTTATAAATCCTTTAGATAAAGCAATAGTTACTGGAGTTTACGGTAGTCAAAGAATTTTAAATGGAAAACCAAAGTGGCCCCATTATGGAATAGACTTTGCCGCTAAGGAAGGCTCTAAAATAAAAGCGATGCTTGATGGAACTGCTACAATGGTTGAGCCAGATTTATTTTATACAGGTGGAACATTGATCTTTGACCATGGACATGGAGTTTCTACATTATATATGCATATGAAAGATATTTATGTAAAAAAAGGACAAAAAATAAAACAAGGA
>CACKXA010000013.1 GCA_902604055.1 uncultured Pelagibacteraceae bacterium
GGATAAGAAGGAAAATTGAAAAAGATAAAGGTTCAAAATATTACATAAACGATAAAGAAGTAAGAGCTCGTGATGTTCAAACTTTTTTTGCAGACTTATCAACTGGAGCTCATTCGCCTTCTTTAATCAGTCAAGGGAGAATTGGTCAATTAGTTACAGCTAAGCCTATTGAAAGAAGATCAATTTTGGAAGAGGCAGCCGGTATATCTGGAATACATGCCAGAAGACAAGAGGCAGAAACAAGACTTAACGCAGCAGAAAACAATCTTAAAAGAGCTGATGAATTAAAAAGGCAACAACAGAAACAATTGGATAATCTAAAAAAACAAGCCGAGGAGGCAACAAGATATAAAGAAATATCAAAAGAAATAAAAAAGATTGAAGCTGGAGTTTACTTTTTAAAGATACAAGAAATAGAAAAGGATAAAAAAGAAATTATAGAAAAATTAAGCGAATTGGATGATGAAATTAGTGCAATAAATATAGATTTAAATCATAATACTACATTATTAGATGAAGAAAATAAAAAACTAGCTCCTTTAAGAGACAAAAAAATGGAAAGTGTTGCAAAACTTCAAAAATTAAATTTGGATATGACTAGTTTAGATGAAGAGGAAGATAGAGTTAAGTCTCTACAAATTAAGCTAGAAAAATCTATTAAAACTATTGAATCTGATTTAGAACGAGAAAGGTCGATATCGCTTGACGCAGGCATCAACGAAGAAAGAATATTAAAAGAAAAAGAAGAATTATTAAAAACTGAAAATAAATTAATTGAAGTAGAGACATCGTCTTTTAAAGAACTTAATATTTCTAAATCAAACCTAAATAGCTTACAACAACAACTTGATGACTTATTAAATAGAATTGAGAATTATATAGATCAAGAAAAAAAATTAACAAAACAAGTTTTTCAAGAGCTAAAGGAACTGGTCAAAAAAATAACATTATCTCAAGAGGAGTATGCAGAAAAATACGGAAAAAATAAATCCATTCAGAGTGACTCGATCAAGAGAAAAGAACGTATTAAAAATATCGATATTGAATTAGAAAACTGGAGAAATTTAAAATCAAATTCTACAAAAATGATTTCTGAACTCAATGAAAGGAATAATAAAATAAAATTAGAATTTGATGAAAATAAAAAAAATCCTGAACGTATCGCAACATCAAAAGGGCAAAATTTACAAAATTTAGAAAATACCAAGAAAAGAAACGAAGAAATTGAAAAAGACTTAATCGAAATTGAAAAAAGACATGAGGCAATAAGTCAAAATTTAAAAGAAATACAATTAAAATTTTCAGATTTGAAAGAAAACAAAGCAAGAAATGAAGCTTTAATTGAAGGAATAGATAATAGAAAAAAAGATTTATTATATTCAGTAAAAAATGAATTAAACATAGAAAATGAAACCTCTTTATTGGCTCAGTCAGATCTTAATGAATTGAATTTTGATAAATTCCCAAAAATTGAGGATCAAATGCAGAAAGTAGAAAAAATTAAAAAACAAAGAGAGTCTTTAGGATCTGTTAATCTTAGAGCAGACGAAGAAACAAAAAAATATGAAATAGATATCAAAAAAATGGAGGATGACAGAGCGGATCTTTACTCAGCTATAGTTAAGTTAAAAACTAGTATTGATGAACTCAATCAAAAAGGAAGAGAAAGACTTTTAGAGGCTTTTCAAAAAGTAAATAGAAAATTTAATGAAGTTTATACAAAATTATTTAGTGGAGGTACTGCTAAAATTGAATTAGTTGATTCCGATGATCCGCTTGAAGCTGGTTTAGAAATGTATGTGTCGCCGCCAGGAAAAAGGTTGCAATCAATTACTCTGTTATCAGGTGGAGAACAAGCTTTAACCGCTTTATCATTAGTATTTGCAGTATTTTTGGTTAACCCTTCTCCAATATGTGTTTTGGATGAAGTAGATGCTCCATTAGATGATGCTAATGTAACTAGATTTTGTGGGTTGTTAGACGAATTAACAAAGATTACTAAAACAAGATTTATAATTATTACTCACCACGCTCTTACAATGTCTAGAATGCATAGATTATATGGGGTTACTATGGCTGAACAAGGTATAAGTCAATTAGTTGCTGTTGATTTACAAAAAGCAGAGGATCTAGTAGCCTAAGACTTTAATGACAAAATCTGAAGACTTTAAAACTCGCCTAAAAATTGCAAAATCAAAAAACCAAAAAAAATATTTGTCTGAAGGAGAAAAAAGAGGTTCTTTTATGGGTAATGCATTCAAATTAGGCACTGAATTAGTTGCTGCAGTTGGTGTTGGGACAATAATTGGGTTTATTTTAGATAGTTGGTTTGGTACTAAACCATGGTTAATTATTATATTCTTTTTTTTAGGAGCAGCTGCAGGAATGTTAAATGTTTTTAGAACAGCAAATAGAATGCAAAAAGAAGACTGATAAAGGATTTTTATGGCTAATAACCCAATGCAACAATTTAATGTTTATAAAATTGGACCAGAAATTAATATAGGTGGTGTTGATCTGTCATTTACTAATGCCAGCTTATTCATGGTTATTAGTGCCATATCAATTGCTTTATTCCTATACTTAGGAACAAAAGAAAAAAAAATAGTTCCGGATAAATTGCAATTACTTTCTGAAATGTTGTATGGATTTGTAGCAAAAATGATTAGTGATACTGCTGGATCTAAAGCAAAACCTTATTTTCCTTTCATATTTAGTTTGTTCATGTTTGTTCTTCTTTGTAACATGATTGGAATGCTGCCATATTCCTTTACGGTAACTAGTCATATAATTGTTACACTAATTTTAGCTTTATTCATTTTTATAGCAGTTACTGTAATCGGTTTTATCAAACATGGATTCAAATATTTAAGCATATTTGTTCCAAGCGGTGTACCTGCTATTTTACTTCCATTAATTACAGTTATTGAGATAATATCTTATCTTAGTAGACCTGTAAGTTTATCAGTAAGATTATTTGCTAATATGATGGCAGGACACACAATGCTGAAGGTCTTTGGAGGTTTTGTAATTAGTTTAGGAATATTAGGCGGTTGGTTACCGCTTAGTTTTTCAGTAGCACTAACTGGCTTAGAAATCTTAGTTGCTTTTCTACAAGCTTATGTTTTTGCAATACTAACCTGCATCTATTTAAATGATGCATTAAATTTACACCATTAATCAATAAAGGAGGAAAAATGGAGTTAGAAGCGGCAAAAATGATTGGAGCAGGACTTGCTGCAATCGCATTGGCTGGGGCTGGCGTAGGTATCGGAATTATTTTTGGTAACTACCTGTCTGGAGCTATGAGAAATCCATCTGCAGCACAGAAACAATTCCCTAATCTACTTTTGGGATTTGCGTTAGCTGAAGCAACTGGATTATTCGGCCTAGTAGTGGCATTAATTATTTTATTTGCATTTTAATCAAATGAATTTAATGCGAGGTTTATTTCTAATATTAGTCTTATCTTCGACTAATACTGTTTTGTTTTCGGCTGAGGCTGGGATGCCTCAGCTGGATCCAACTTACTGGGCTTCTCAAGCTTTTTGGTTAATTTTAGTTTTTTCAGTTTTATATGTATCAGTTGCAAAATTTTATTTACCAAAAATTAAAAAAAACCTTGATGATAGAGAAAATAAAATCAAAGAAGATTTGGATAAAGCAAATGAGTTAAAACGATTATCTGAAAAAAAATTGGCTGAATATGATCTTATAATGGAAAATTCAAAAAAAGAAATCTCAAAAACTATTCTTGAGGCTAAAAAAAAATTAAGTGAAGATATCGAAATGAAAAAAAGTGCTATCGAAAAAGAAATTGAAATAGAGATGACAAAAACACAAAAAGATATATTTGATCTAAAAAAAAGTTCAATTAAATCTATAAATAGTATCTCTAAAGAAATAGCTGCAAATATTATTGAAAAAATTGTAGGGGATAAACTTAACGAAAGCAGTATCCAAGCTTCTGTAGATGAGGTTTCGAAAAAAAATTTAGGTAAATACTTATGATAATTGACGCTACTTTTTGGGTTGCTATTTCTTTTATAATTTTTATTGGAGTTTTGATTTATTTTAAGATACCTCAAAAAGTCAAAAATATTTTAGATCAGAATATCCTAGATATAAAAGATCAAATCGCTGAGGCAGAAAAACTAAAAGATGAAGCAAAGAATATTTTAAGTGAACACGAAAAGAAAATTAGCAATTCTAAAGCTGAGGTAAAAGATATGATTTCTAAAGCCAATGATAATGTTGAAAAAAATATTATTAAAACAAATGAAGAATTTCAAAATTCAATGGAAATAAGGAAAAGAAATGCTGAAGATAGGGTGAGACAAATGAAGAATCAGGCGTTTAAAGACATTAAAAATGCTTCGATCAAAATTGCTATGGAAACAGTCGAAAAACTTCTTAAAAATTCTGTAGACAAAAGCAAATTAGATAAAATTTATTTATCAAGTATAGAAGAAACAAAATTAGCACTTAAGAAAAAATCCAGTTAATATAGGCCATAGATAAAATGGCAAAAAAAATAATAGTAATAGGTTCGGGTTTCGGAGGTTTAGCGGCTTCGCTTAGACTTAAAGCTAAAGGTTACGATGTAACTTTGGTTGAAAAACACCCTGATTTAGGGGGCAGAGCTAGAGTTTTTAAAAAAGGAGATTTTACTTATGATGGAGGACCTACCGTAATCACTGCTCCATATCTTTTTGAAGAGTTATTTAATTTATTTGACAAAAAACTTTCAGATTACGTTGACATTGTCCCTTTAAATTTATGGTATAGATTTGTATTTAATGATGGTCAGACTTTTGATTACACTGGTGATGATAAGTCTATGGAAAAAGAAGTCAAAAAGTTTTCAGATAAAGATTTTAAAGGATACAAAGATTTAGTTAATTTTACAGAGAAAATTTTTAATAAAGGTTTTTCAGATTTATCTGATAAACCATTTAATGAACTTGCTTTTATGCTCAAACAAGTACCTTCGCTATTAAGCTTAAAAAGTTATAAATCTGTTTATCAATTAGTCTCAAATTACATATCAAACGAAAAATTAAGAAGAGTTTTTAGTATGCACCCTCTTTTAGTTGGTGGCAATCCTTTTACAACAACTTCAATTTATACATTAATTTTATTTTTAGAAAAAAAGTGGGGAATACATTATTCAATGGGGGGCACAGGAAGCGTAGTAAAAGCATTAGAAAAATTAATGAAGGAGGAACACATTCAGATTATTAAAGATGCAGAAGTGACTGAAATTATTTCAAAAAATAATAAAGTTGAAGGTGTTAAGATTAATAACTCTAAGGTAATTAATTGCAATTATATAGTCTGTAATTCTGATCCTCCAAATGTTTATCAAAATTTAATTAAATCTAAAAATAATTATAACTTTTTATTTAAACAAAAAATGAAAAGGATGGATTATTCTATGGGATTGTTTGTCTATTATTTCGGGTCAAAAAAACAATATAAAGATGTAGCTCATCATACTATTTATTTTGGAAATTCTTATGAAAAACATTTAAATAAAATTTTTGAGAAAAAAATATTATCTGAAGATATTAGTTATTATTTACATAGACCTTCTGCAACAGATCCTAATATGGCTCCAAGTGGCCAAGATGCTTTTTATGTTTTAGTCCCTGTGCCAAATAATTTATCAAATATAAATTGGTCTACTGAAGGTGAAAAGTTTAAAAATTTAATTTTAGATAAAATGGATAATTCAGTATTGCCTGGAATAAAAGAAAGTGTGGTCTCTGACTTTTATTTAACACCTGATTATTTTGAAAAAGAGTTGGCTACATTACATGGATCGGGATTTTCAATACAGCCAAAGTTCTCTCAATCAGCATATTTTAGATTTCACAACCGTTCAGAGGTATTTAAAAATTTATATTTTGTCGGCGCAGGAACACATCCGGGTGCAGGGATGCCAGGAGTTTTATCCTCTGCCAAAGTGCTGGATAGATTGTTTAAATGAGTAACTTATTAGAAAAACATGCTAAATCTTTTTACTGGGCAAGTTTTTTTTTGTCTAAAAACACATTTAATAAATGTTCTGCTTTATATAATTTTTGTAGAACTTTAGATGATATAGTGGATGATAAAAGCAAACTAGAAATTAGAAAAGAAAATTTCATAAAGTTTAAAAAAGATTTTTCTGATAAAGATTTCAATAATCCAATTATAAAAGAAATGTGGTCAATAATAGAAAGTGAAAATATTTCTGAAAAAGTTGTAAACGATTTATTCTATGGAGTAGAAACAGACTTAAAGGAAAACGTTCAAATTAATTCAAAAAAAGATTTATTAGTTTATTCTTATAGAGTTGCCGGAACAGTTGGTTTAATGATGTCGAAAATTCTTAAAGTTAAAAATAAAGAGGCCCGTAAGGGAGCGATAGATCTTGGGATTGCAATGCAGCTTACAAACATTGCTCGAGATGTATGTGAAGACAAAGAACGTAATAGACAGTATATCAAACCTGATTTTTTCTCGATTCAGAAAATTATATTAGACTCTCAAGTATTTTATGAAAAATCTTTTTACTCTATTAGCAGCATACCCATTAGATCTAGGTTTTCAGTTATTGTAGCAAGGCGCGTTTACAAAAAAATTGGTGACTATATACTTAAACAAAAAAGTACAGAAAATTATAACAAAGCAGGAAAAATATATGTTCCAGTGTTTAGAAAAATAGTTGAAACCATTCTGTCTATCTTTGATTTTATAAAATTGTTATTTGTTAAAGACATAAATTACGATAATGATTTAAACCATAAAATTTTGAAAGAAGATGTAAACATAGATGAAAGAATTTGATTATGTAATAATAGGTGGAGGTTGTGCGGGGTTATCTTTAGCCTATGAACTTGAAATTAATGACAAGTTAAGAGATAAAACTTTAGCAATAATTGAGCCTAGAAAGGAGTATAAGAGAGATAAAACTTGGTCATTCTGGAAAGTTTTTGATCATAAATTTGAAGATTGTGTAATTAAAAGTTGGAATAATTTTTCAATAAACACTTCAGAAAATTCTCAAGAATTAGCTAGTGAGAAATTTCCATACCAAAGTATTGATAGCGGAAAATTTTATGAGAAAATTAATTTAAAAATTTCTAAAAACTCCAACATTAATTTTTTTAAAAATATTAGTGAGATCCATACGGATAATTCATTAATATTTAATAGTGTTTTCGACGGTGAGCTTGACAAGTCAAAATTATGGCAACATTTCCAGGGAATTGAAATTGAAACACCAAAAAATATTTTTGATGAAGAAATTTTAAATCTGATGGATTTTAATTGCGATCAAAAAAATGATGTGCATTTTTTTTACACATTGCCTTTTAGCAAAAATAAAGCTTTAATTGAAACAACTTGGTTATCAAATTTAGAGGATAAAACTTTAAAAGACTATGATTTACAATTAGAAAATTATATTAAAAATAATTTAGGTATAAAAAATTATAAAATAAATTTTTTAGAAAAAGGAGCTATACCATTATTTTATCCTTCATTTAGAAATGACAATAAAACTATCAACATAGGGTCAGCTGGTGGAATGACTAGGTTAAGCACAGGGTATACTTTTTTAAATATTCAGGAGCATAGTCAATATATTGTAAAAAATATTGATAAAATTCAAAAAATTAAAAGATACAAACTAGGAAAAAAATACCAATTTTTGGATAAAGTATTTTTAAGAGTTTTAGAGAAACATCCAGAAAAAATGCCGAAAATATTCTTCAATATGTTTAAAAGTTCTTCAAATACTGTTATTAAATTTCTATCAAATAAAAGTAATATTTTGGAAGATATTAATATTATAAGCAATATGCCTAAATTAATTTTTATAAAGGCATTATTTTATTGATGGAAAGTATAAATTTTAAACATTCAATCATATTTTTCAATTTTTGTATTTTGATAAGCCCCTTTTATCTTATGCTAAATTTTGAACCAATAATATTTTGTTTATTTTTAATATTAATTCTAGGAATTTCTCACGGAGCATTAGACAATATAAAAGGTAAAAAACTTTTAAAATTATTTGGCTTAAAATCTATTATTTATTTTTATTTTGTTTATATATTTATTTCTCTTTTGATAATAACTTTATGGTTAGTATTTCCTAACACTGTTTTATTTTTATTTTTAGTTGTTGCAGCATATCATTTTGGTAAAGAGGATACAGTTTTTTCCTTTAAACGTTCATTTTTTATATCCGAATGTCTATTTTTCTTAAAAGGATCTTCAGTAATCTTAATTCCATTGTTATTACAAAGAAGTGCAACGAACGAGATATTCACTATTTTAAATTTTGAAGTTTTTGGGTCTCCAATCTTTAATGATCAATTTTTAATAATTATGTTATGTTTAAGTTTCATATCATCTTTATTCATTTCAAATAAAAAAAATATTAACCTAAAAGCAATTATGGTTATGGATTTTTTATCGCTTATTATATTAAATTTTTTCTTAACACCTATTTTAGCTTTCACTATTTATTTTTGTTTTCTTCATTCTATGAGACATTCAATTTCATTAGTTTTCGAACTAGATAAATCTTTCAAATTAGGACTAAAAAAGTTTATAAATAGAGCTATTCCTTTAACTTTTGTTACGGGAGTAATATTTTTATTCACAATATATTTTTTAAATAATTTTTATAAGCTCGATGAGGCTATTTATAAGGTGATATTTATTGGTTTGGCGTCACTTACTTTTCCGCATATATTGCTAGAATACCTTTTAGAAAAAAATGACAAAAGAACTTAAAATTTATTTAGCTTCTCCTAGAGGTTTTTGTGCCGGAGTTAAAAGAGCTATCGAAATTGTAGAAAAATCAATTGATAAGTATGGTTCGCCTGTATACGTTAGACACGAAATTGTTCATAATAAGCAAGTGGTTGATGAGCTAAAAAAAAAGGGTGCAGTTTTCGTAGATGAGCTATCTGATATAAAAGATTTTAGTAGACCGGTCATTTTTTCTGCTCATGGTGTGCCTAAGTCTGTTCCGAAAGAAGCAAAGTTGAAAAATTTATCTTACGTAGATGCTACTTGTCCTCTAGTTTCTAAAGTCCATAGAGAGTCCGAACAATTAAATAAAAATGGTTATGAGATATTATTAATTGGTCATAAAAACCATCCTGAAGTGATTGGTACTATGGGTCAACTCCCTAAAGGGTCAATTAAATTAATAGAAACTAAGAGTGATGCAGAAAATTTAAAAGGAGATGATTTTAAAAAGCCCTTAGCATATATAACTCAAACAACACTTTCAGTGGATGACACTGCTGAGATAATTAGCTCGCTTAGAAATAAATTTCCTAAAATAAAAGGTCCTATAAAAGAAGATATTTGCTACGCTACTACAAATAGACAAACTGCGGTAAAAGAAATAGCATCAAAGTGCGATATATTTTTTGTAGTAGGAAGTCGAAATTCGTCAAATTCTGTAAGACTAGTAGAGGTTGCGAAAAAGGCAGGATGTAATAACTCTCAATTAATGCATTCTGAAAAAGAAATTCCATATAATGAAATAAATAACTCGGACACTATTGGAATATCCTCTGGGGCTTCTGCTCCGGAAAAATTAGTTCAAACATTGCTAAATAATATAAAAAAAGATCGAAAAGTCTCTATTGAAGAAGTAGTAGTTGCTGAAGAAAAGGTTGTTTTTAAATTACCGAAAGAATTAAATTAATGGCGGTTTATACAAAGCTAAATCAAAATAAAATTGAGGAAATTTTATCTAATTATAACTTAGGAAAATTGGACTCATTCAAAGGAATTGAGGAGGGAATAGAAAATACTAACTATTTTTTGTCAGTCGATAAAAAAAAATTTATACTTACTATTTATGAAAAAAGAGTAAAATCTGATGATCTTCCTTTTTTTTCAGATTTGATGTCATCTTTAAATAAAGCAAACTTCAAATGTCCTGCCCCAATTTTAAATAATGAAAACCGCACTATTACAAATTTTGATGAAAAAAAATTAATGATTGTTTCTTTCTTAGATGGAAAAGCAAAAGAAAATTTATCACCGATTAATTGTAAATCAGTAGGAGCTGAAATAGCAAAAATGCATCAACTTACAAAAAATTTAAAATTAAATCGACAAAATGATCTTTCTATTAACTCATGGAGAAAGTTATTCGAAGCTGTCAAAGATAAATGTACAAAGATACACAAAGATCTTCCAAAATTAATTGAGGAAAATCTTAATGATGTAGAAAAAAATTGGCCGAAAAATTTACCAAAAGGAATTATTCATGCAGATTTATTTCATGATAATATTTTTTTTATTCAAGACAAGTTTAGTGGCGTGATTGACTTTTACTTTTCTTGTGAAGATTTTTTCGCTTTTGAAATAGCTATTTGCTTCAATGCACTATGTTTCGATGGTTTAAAAAATAACTTAAGTTTTAATGTTACTAAAGCAAAACATTTTATTGATGGATATACATCTATAAGAAAGCTCACTGATGAGGAAATAAATAGTATTAAAGTATTGTCACAAGGAGCTGCTTTAAGATTCTTATTAACTCGAGTATTTGACTCTTTAAACAAGGTAGAAGGAGCGATTGTTAAAATTAAAGATCCAGTCGAGTATTTAAAAAGACTAGAATTTCATAAGAATTCAAAAAATCATGAGGATTATTTCTTTTAATGAAATTAAAAATTTATACTGATGGCGCTTGCTCAGGGAATCCTGGAAAAGGAGGTTGGGCAGCTATAATATTAGATATTAATTTAAATCATTCGAGTATCTCAGGAAGTGAAAGTAATACGACTAATAATCGAATGGAATTAATGGCTCCAATTATGGCATTAAAAAAAATAAAAAAAAAATCTGAAATTATAATTTTTACTGACTCAAAATATGTAAAAGATGGAATTACTGATTGGATTAAAAAGTGGAAACTAAATAATTGGAAAGGATCAAACAAAAAACAAGTTAAAAATAAAGACCTTTGGATAAAATTAGATAATTCTTGTTTAAAACATAAAGTTACTTGGAAGTGGGTTAAAGCACACGCTGGAAATAAGTATAATAATCTTGCTGATGAATTAGCGGTCTCAGAAACTAAATAGCTTTTAAAAAATTCTCTGCAGCAGATAATTCACAGGTAGCCGTTTCTTCTTCTTCCTCTATCTTTTTCACTTCACCATTATCTACAAGCATTGTGTAACGATTTGACCTGATTCCAAGTCCTTTTTCAGATTTGTCTACCTCAGCTCCAATAGCTTTAGTAAATTTAATAAAAGGATCTCCAGCCATAAATATTTTATCACCCGCGTTTTGATTTTCGCCCCAAGCTTTCATTACATTAGGATCGTTTACAGCAATACATACAATTTTTGAAACTCCTTTTTTTGAGGCCAGTTCGTAATTTTTAACATACCCAGGAAGATGGAGAGCTGAGCAAGTTTTAGTAAAAGCTCCAGGCATGCCTAAAATAATTGTCTTACCTTTGCAAAGATCTAAAATATCAATTTTTTTTACATCGTTATTTTGATCAAGATAAAATAATTCTGAGCTTGGCAGTTTATCACCTATTTTTATTTTCATTGTATTTTGCCTAAAATATAACTTTTAACTTCTGAATTTGAATTACCAATAATATCAAATGTTTCTTTTTTATCTATATTCAATTTTAAATGTTCAGGTGAGTCTAAATTTTTCCCTATAGCTTTTTTTATAGTATCGCTGAATTTGTAAGGATGAGCTGTGCCAAGAATAACTATATCTCCTAAATTTTTAAAACTTTTTGCCGCTCCTACCCCAGTAGCAGTATGGGGATCAATTATAAATTTATGTTCTTTGTATATCTCATCAATAATACTAATTGTCTCTTCATCTGAAACTTTTACTGCTTCAAAATCTTTTTTTATTTTATCGATTTCTTTTTTTTCTAAATTGAATAAACTTTTTGATGATAGGTCATTCATTAATGAGCCTACCTTACTATCGTTTTCATCTAGTATGTAATAGAGAAGCCTCTCAAAATTGCTAGCAACTTGAATATCCATACTTGGAGTGATGGTTGATTTCACTTTATCAGGTTTATATTCACCTGTATTAATTACTCTTTGTAAAATATCATTTTTATTTGTAGCAACTATAAGTTTATTAATTGGTAAACCCATTTTTTTTGCCACATATCCAGCATAGATATCTCCAAAATTTCCAGTTGGTACAGAAAAACTAATGTTGTTATTTTGTAATTTAAAGAAAGTGTAAAAATAATAAACTATCTGACAAATAATCCTTGCCCAGTTAATGGAATTTACACCCGACATATTTATTTTTGATCTAAAACTATCTTCATTAAAAAGCTCTTTTACGATTTTTTGGCAATCGTCGAATGTTCCCTCGATAGCAATATTATAAATATTAGCTCCACCAATTGTTGTCATAATTTTTCTTTGAATATTAGAAATTTTATTATGAGGGTGCAGAACAAAAAGATTTATATTTTTCCTATTGTTTAATGCAGCTATAGCTGCAGATCCAGTATCTCCTGATGTGGCAACGACAATATTTACGGTTTTATTTTTAGCGACCTCTAGGTGATCATACATATTTCCAATTACCTGCATTGCAATATCCTTAAAAGCTAAAGTGGGTCCATGATAAAGTTCGAGAAGATTAATATTTCCAATTTTTTTTATATTTACGACTTCTTTTTCTTTAAAACTACTGTAAGATTTTTGTATCAGTGAGTTAAGTTCTTCCTTTTTAATTTCGCCTGAACAGAAATTAAAGATAATTTCTGTTGCAAGTTCATTATAATTTAACTGACTTAAGTTATTAAGGTCTTCTTGGTTATACTTTTTAATGTCGCTAGGTAAAAACAGTCCTCCACCAGGTGCAAGTCCTCTTAAGAAAACATCTTTAAAACTAAATTTTAAAGATTTATCCCTAGTACTAAAATAATTCATTTTTTTCTTCTAAAATACAAATAATAAAAAATTATCGAAATTGATATTGCATACCATGTTATAGCATATTTAAGGTGATTATTTGGCACATCTATAGTAATCTTTTTAGGTAGAGGTATCTTAGCCTGATTATCTTCTAAAAAAATTACAAATTCACTGAATTGCTCTCCAGTAGCTTCTTTTAAATCTTCTAAATTTATTGAAAACCAAATATTATTTTTAATGTCATTATCTGGTTTAAATATATTTGGTTTGTATATTTCTCTCAAAAGACCAATTATTTCTTTCCTATTATCTGCTTCAAGATTTATGCTTGAATTGCCCTTAAGTTCTTTTTTAATCCATCCTCT
This sequence comes from uncultured Pelagibacteraceae bacterium, assembly GCA_902604055.1. Lineage (GTDB taxonomy): Bacteria > Pseudomonadota > Alphaproteobacteria > Pelagibacterales > Pelagibacteraceae > Pelagilacustribacter. Next base: position 13,316 of record CACKXA010000013.1, read on the forward strand.
ATTAATTAAAACATTTTGATTTTTATTGGTTCTGAAAGGAGTAACTACGTCGTATCCAGGTTTTCCGCTATCATTCAGACTATAAAGATAAATTTGCTTATCAAAATCAAATTTTCCTTTAGCATTTACTCTTTGATAATTCTTTTTTATTGAATTTGAATATTCTATTGGTTTTGAGTCTAATCCAAAAGTTATTTCACTTATAAGTTCAAGTTTCCACTGTAGCCTATAAAGCTGCCAAGTACCTAATGCACAAAATATTGTTATAAAAAAAATAACAAATAATTGAAATAAAAATACTCTTTTCAATTTGAGATTAACTTCCCCAAATGTATATTGCAGCAAATAAGAATAACCATACAACGTCAACAAAATGCCAATACCAGGCAGCTGCCTCAAATCCAAAATGATGCTCTGAATTAGAATGTCCTCTCATACACCTGAATAAACAAACTGCTAAAAAAATTGTTCCTACAATTACGTGAAAACCATGAAAACCCGTTGCCATATAAAATGTTGATCCGTAAATATTTCCATCTATTGTAAAAGTTGCGTGATGATATTCATACGCTTGAAAACAAGTAAAAATAAAACCTAAAAAAACGGTGAGAACTAACCCGTTAATTAAACTTTTTCTATCATTCTCTAGCATTGCGTGGTGAGCCCAAGTTACTGTAGTGCCTGACAAGAGAAGTATCAAAGTATTTATAAAAGGAATATCCCATGGATCAAAAGTTTTAATGTCTGGAGGAGGCCAAGTTGCTCCAACTGCTTCGGTCGGAAATAAACTTGCATTAAAATATGCCCAAAACCAAGCAACAAAAAACATTACCTCTGAAGCTAT
>CACKXA010000014.1 GCA_902604055.1 uncultured Pelagibacteraceae bacterium
TTGATTAGGAAAAGTAAAACTAAATTTTCGATGTTTTAATTAAGCAAAAACTTCGCCCCATGTACCTCTAGTAGAAGCTTTAGAATATTCTGTAGCTCTGCCTTCAAAGAAGTTCATGTGCTCCACACCATTCAACATAGTGTCTAACCATGTTAAAGGGTTTTTCTTAACATCATAAATTGGATCAAGACCCAATTGTTCAAGTCTCCTATTTCCAATAAATCTAATATATTGTTTGATTTCATCTGCTGTTAAACCTTCTAGCGGGCCCATCTGAAAAGCTAAATCTATGAACGCGTCTTCATGAGTTACAATTGTTTTACACGCATCAACTATTTCTTTTTTAAGTTTGTCATTCCAAATTTGTGGTTCTTCTTTTACAAAGTCTCTAAACAATCTGATCATGGAATTACAATGTAAAGTTTCGTCTCTCACTGACCAAGTTACGATTTGGCCCATCCCCTTCATTTTATTAAATCTTGGGAAGTTTAATAAGATTGCAAAACTTGCAAACAGTTGTAAACCTTCTGTAAAAGCCGAAAACACTGCCATCGTCATTGCGATATTATGTTTAGATTTAACATCAAATCCTTGCATGTAGTCATATTTGTCTTTCATTTCTTTATACTGCAAGAAAGCTGAGTATTCTGTTTCTGGCATTCCAATTGTATCTAAAAGATGAGAGTAAGCAGCAATATGAACCGTTTCCATTGCAGCAAAAGCTGTCATCATCATTAAAACCTCGGTTGGTTTAAAAACAGTAGTGTAATGTCTTAAATAACAATTGTTAACCTCAACGTCGGCTTGAGTAAAAAATCTAAATATGTGTGTTAAGAGATTCTTTTCCTCTGGAGTTAAGTTTTTTTGCCAATCTCTTACATCATCTCCTAAAGGAACTTCCTCAGGTAACCAATGAATTCTTTGTTGTGTTAACCATGCATCATAACACCATGGGTATCTGAATGGTTTGTAAACTGGATTTTCTACTAATAAACCCATTTTTTTTGGTTGAATTATTCCTGGCTTAACTTTTTCTGCTACTGACATGATAAACACTCCTCATAGTTGTTGTCTTTATTATTTGATTCACTTGATTTTGAATATACATTTTTAGTCACATCTGTTGATGAACCAGCTGTAACATTTTCTGCTCTTTGAATAGATTTAGACCTACAATAGTAAAGGCTTTTCAGCCCTTTTTTCCAAGCTTGAAAATGAATATCGTGAAGTTCTTTTTTGTGAATATCTGCAGGTACGAAAACATTTACCGATTGAGCTTGTGAAATGTGCGGCGTCCTATCTGCGCCTAGTTCAACAATCCATCTTTGGTCAATTTCAAAAGCTGTTTTAAATGTATCTTTTTCATCTGGTGATAAAAAATCTAAATGAGAAACAGATCCTTGGTTGGTTGTGATCGATGACCATATTTCATCTGAGTCTTGGTTATATTTTTGAAGAACCTTTTTAAGATACTTATTTCTTACGTTAAAAGAGCCTGACAAAGTTTTATGCGTATAACTGTTTCCTGATATTGGTTCTATACCTGGTGATGAACCTCCACAAATTATTGAGATTGAAGCTGTCGGAGCTATTGCAGTTTTATTGGAAAATCTTTCTTTTATTCCATATTCTGCTGCATCAGGACACGCGCCTCTCTCCTCTGCAAGGGTTTTCGATGCTGTATCAACCTTTTCTTGAATATTCTTAAATATTTTTTTGTTCCAAACTTTACTCATAACAGATCCAAATGGAATACTTTTTTGCTGAAAATAAGAATGCAAACCCATTACACCCAAACCAACACTTCTTTCTCTCATTGCAGAATATTTGGCGTGTGCAAATTCATCTGGAGCTCTATTTATAAAATCTGTCATAACGTTGTCTAGAAATCTCATTACATCTTCAACAAATTGAGTGTCATCTTTCCATTGATCGTAAGTATCAAGATTTAAAGATGAGAGACAACAAACAGCTGTACGTTGTTTTCCATCATTATCTAAACCAGTAGGTAAAGTAATCTCACTGCACAAGTTTGAAGTTTTAACTTTTAATCCTGCTAATTTATGATGTTGAGGAATTTGTCTATTAACAGTATCTATATAGATAACATAGGGTTCACCTGTTTCTACTCTTGCAGTTAAAAGCCTGATCCATAGATTTCTAGCAGAAATAGTAGATTGTACTGAGCCGTCATAAGGGCTTCTCAATGCCCACTGACCATCTGTTTCAACAGCCCTCATAAAATCATCAGTTACTAGAACTCCGTGATGTAAGTTTAAAGATCTTCGGTTTACATCTCCCCCGGTTGGCCGTCTCATTTCAATAAATTCTTCTATTTCAGGGTGATCGATTTGTAAATAACAGGCTGCTGAACCTCTTCTTAATGAACCTTGGCTGATTGCTAAAGTTAGAGAGTCCATCACTTTTATAAAAGGAATTATTCCAGAAGTTTTTCCAACTTTACCTATTTTTTCTCCAATAGATCTTAGGTTGCCCCAATAACTTCCTATGCCCCCTCCTCTTGCCGCAAGCCAAACATTTTCTTCCCATAAATTAGTAATGCCTTCTAAGCTGTCGTTTGCTTCATTTAAAAAACAAGAAATTGGTAAACCTCTTTCTGTACCTCCGTTAGATAAAACTGGTGTAGCAGGCATAAACCATAAATTACTAATATAGTTATATATTCTTTGAGCATGTAAATTATCATCAGCATAAACGCTTGCCACTCTAGCAAACAAGTCTTGAAAACTTTCATTTTGACCTAGATATCTGTCTTTTAAAGTAGCTTTACCAAAATCAGTTAAATTTGAGTCCCTAGATCTGTCAATCTTGATTGTAATACCTTTATCGTTTTGAAAAAGTTCAGTGTCTCCGGATAACGAGAAAAGATCTGGTTTTTTAGGACCGTTGTTCTTTAGTTCATTATGGTTTTTATGACTTAAAGTGCCGACAGCTTTCTCAATTGCCAATGATACGTTTTTGTTCATTATTTTCCTTATTTTACTCGATTTATTAACAAAACAACTATATGTTGTGTTACAGGTATGTTAATATACTATATAACATCAAAATCAATAGAACAATATATGAACATTTGATTAATTTTGCAAGTGGAAAATTTTGTTAATAAACAATCATCAAGAAAACACTATATTCTTTGATATTAATAATTAATGAAAATCAATCCTAACGGTTTTAGAGAGTATGATGCTAGATGGCTTTTTGAAAAAGACATCGATGTAGAGGGAATCATTGATTTAGGTAAAGGTTTAGGAACACAGGTTATTAATCATACTGAAAAAAAAGATCCAAGAATTATCGTTGGCCATGACTATAGATCTTACAGTGAAAAAATTAAAAAAGCGCTAATTGAAGGATTGGTTTCAACAGGATGTTATGTAGAAGACGTAGGATTATCTCTATCACCAATGGTTTACTTTGCTCAATTTAATTTAAATTCTGATGCACTAGCTATGGTTACAGCAAGCCATAATGAAAATGGTTGGACCGGAGTAAAGATGGGTATCAAAAAAGGCTTAACTCATGCTCCAGAGGAAATGTCTGAATTAAAAGATATAACACTTAACAAAAAATTTCTTGAAGGTAAAGGCGAGGTAAAAAATATAGAAAATTTTAAAAAAGTTTACATTCAAGACCTTATTAAAAAGAATAAGATTAATAAAAAAATCAAAGCTGTTGTAGCGTGTGGTAACGGTACCGCAGGGGTATTTGCTCCTGAGATCTTAAAAGGGGTAGGTTGTGAAGTTATTGAATTAGATTGTAAATTGGATTGGTCTTTTCCAAAATATAATCCAAATCCGGAAGATTTAGAAATGCTTAAAGCAATTTCGAAAGCAGTAAAGGACAATGGTGCAGATATTGGATTTGGATTTGATGGGGATGGAGATAGATGTGGAGTAATTGACGAAAAAGGTAATGAAATATTCTCTGATAAAATTGGGCTATTGATTGCTAGAAATCTCTCAAACACACATAAAGGCTCTAAATTTGTTGTAGATGTAAAATCAACTGGACTCTTTGCTAAAGATGACATTCTTATAAATAATCAATGTAAAACTATTTATTGGAAAACTGGTCATTCTCACATTAAAAGAAAAGTCAATATTGAAAAGGCGTTAGCAGGTTTTGAAAAAAGCGGACACTTTTTTTTTAATCAGCCATTAGGTTATGGGTACGACGATGGTATTAATTCAGCAATACAAGTGTGTCATCTCTTAGTTAATCGTAATAAAAAAATGAGTGATATTATGAAAGAATTACCAACTACGTTTCAATCTCCAACAATGGCTCCTTTTTGTGAAGACGACCAGAAATATAAGATTGTTAGCGAAATGGTCAAAGAAATTCAAAAATTTAAACTAGATGGGGTAAAAATTGACGGTCAATCTATAACTGAAGTCTTAACTGTAAATGGAATAAGATTTTCATTAGAAGACGGCTCTTGGGGTTTAATTAGAGCTTCATCAAATAAACCATCATTAGTTGTTGTAACTGAAAGCACAACATCCGACACTAGAAAGAAAGAAATATTCAATTTTATAGATCAACTTCTTCAAAAAACTGGAAAAATTGGAAAATACGATCAAAAAATTTAAATAGAGAAATACTCGTATAAAAATCTTGTTGCGATAAATATTAAAAATATCCCAAAATACTTAGTCATTTTCTTTTTATTAACTCTGTGACTGGCTTTAGCGCCTAATCTAGCCATAAAAGTAGTGATCGGAAAAAATATTAAAAAAGCGGGTAAATTTAGAAAGCCAAAGCTTAAGGGTAAATTTACATTTAAATAAGAACCAGAAATTAAAAACCCTAAAGCTCCAAACAGTGCAATTACAAAACCAATTGCTGCAGCGCTACCAATAGCTTTATTAATTGGATATCCAAAAAACTTTAAAATAGGCACATTCATTACCGCTCCGCCTATTCCCATTGGTGCTGAAATAAAACCACTTATAATTCCAGAAATTCCTTTAGCTAAAAGTCCCATTTTAATTTCTATTTTTTCCTCCTTCTCTTTTAAAAAAATCAAATAAAAGGCTAAAATATAAACAACTATTGTAAAGAAAAGAATTAATGGTTTTGTTTTTAAACTAGCAGCTAAAATTGTTCCTAAAATTACTCCAACAGCAACAAAAAATCCGTAACCTTTAACTATACTAAAATCTACAGCCTTGTGTTGATGGTGAGTTAAAACTGAAACAATTGAAGTTGGAATAATAATACAAAATGAAGTACCAACTGCTAAATGCATTAAATAAGTAGGCTCAATACCAGACATATTAAAAATATAAAATAAAATTGGAACTGTGATTAAGCCACCCCCAATACCAAATAAGCCTGCAGCAAAACCTGCAGGAATAGCTGTGATTATCATTATAAATAATAAATAAGTAATTTCTGATTGTGAAAGAAAATCCAAATTTATCTTTCTAAAGATACAGGATTTGTTTTTCTAACCTGGTCCATTATATGATTTACTTTTTGAAGATCAGCGTCCCTAATACACATATTTTTTGAAAGATATTGTTTCCATATTTTAGAACCGTTTTGTCCGTGAAATAAACCAACAGTGTGTCTCATAATGTGATTTAATTGAATTCCTTTTGAAGTTTGTTCTTGAATGTAGGGTATTAGCTTTTCCATTACATCGGTTCTAGATGGAACATTTTTATTTTTAAAAATATCTTTTTCAACTTCAGCTAACAAATACGGAGAATGATAAATAGCTCTTCCAATCATTACCCCATCAACTTTTAATAAATGATTTTTTATTTCTTCAGTAGTCTTTATTCCTCCATTAATGATAATTTCATCATTTTTAAAATAATCTTTAAGTTTATAAACAAACTCATATTTCAAAGGTGGAATATTTAAATTTTCTTTAGGACTTAACTTTTTTAACAAAGCTTTTCTTGCGTGAATAATAAACTTTTGAGATCCTGCATCTTTTGTAGTTTGAATAAACGATTTTAAAAATTCAAAATTTTCAACTTCGTTATAGCCTATTCTAGTTTTAATGGTTATTGGAAGTTTTGTAGCTTTAGTCATTGCTTCAATACATTTTGCTACAAGATTAGGCTCTTGCATTAGACATGCTCCAAATTTATTCTTTTGAACCTTTTTGCTTGGGCAACCTAGATTTAAATTAATTTCTTTATAGCCATAGTCTTCTGAAATTTTACACGTTTCAGATAATTCTTTAGGGTTAGAACCTCCAACTTGTAAAGTTACTGGATTAGAAATTTTTTTAAATGATAGCAATTTATTTCTATCACCTCTGATAATTGCATTTGCTACAATCATTTCAGTATATAAATGGATGTTTTTGCTTATAAGACTTAAAAAATAAATTTCATGCTTGTCAGTGCAATCCATCATTGGTGCAACTGATACAGTCTTAATCATAATTTATTCTGGTTTATTTTCTTCTTCAGCAGGCGCCTCTTCATTCAATTCGAGGGGAGCTTCTTCTTTATCTAAATTTTCTTCTTTAATTTCAGGCTGTTCTGCTTTTAATTCTGATAAAGCTTCATCTGCTAAACTTGGTTTTTTAACTTCTGGTATTCTACGAGTTCTTTTTGAAGGTAAAATTGCTACTCCACTTTTTGAAATCTGGCCTTTATATAAATTTTCAAAATCATCATTTGTTTCTTCTTCTATTTCTTCCTGTTGTTCAATTTCATCTGGTTCTTTTCTAAGTCTTTTAATGGCGCTTTGCTCTAATTCATTTACTGGGACTTTTCCATCACCTATCTCTCTTAGAGAAATGATGGTTCTTTTATCGTTGTCTTCATCTACCAACATTGGTGCGCCTGCATTTAACTGAACAGTTCTTTCTTTAGCTAGTAAAACTAAATCATATTGGTTATCAATTTTTTCTAAACAATCTTCTACAGTAATTCTTGCCATAACGCTGAGTGTATATTGAAATAATCCTGATTAATCAATTATTTTTTAAGCTTAATTGGCTCTAAAGTTTTTCTTATTGTGATTAATAATATTAATGAAATAACGACATATAACCCTGAAATTAAAGCGATTTTTTCAATAGTAAAACCATTATCAATTAATAAACCAAAAACTGCTGTTCCAAATGCAGTAGAAAAAACCATAAAAGCGGTGGTTAGTGCTTTAATAGAACCTATAAACTTTACACCATATATCTCGGCCCAAGTAGAAGAGCCTAGAACGTTAGCTAATCCATTGGAAACTCCTACTAAACCTAAAAAAATAAAAGCAGAAAGCTCATGATTAAAATAAAACAATACGAGCATCGATAAAAATAAAGGAATATTCATTAATGGAATTAATTTTCTACTTGTAAATTTATCAACTAAGAAGCCAGAAAAAAATAAAGTTATAATTGAGGCTATTGAATAAACCATGAAAGCTTTAGGTATGGTATATATACTCCACATTTTTGAGTCAGTAATGAAGGACTGATAAACAAATACTCCTGTAGCAATCCAAGGCATAGCTAACATATTTGATGAAACAATATAAAATCTATAATCTTTGATCACCTCACTTCTTCTCCAGCTTTTAATTCTTATTTTTTTAGAGGAAGTTTGATCTTTTTCTCTAGAATCTAATTTAATTTTTTTGATTGTATTTAAAACTACGAGCGGTAAAAATAAAATTATTAATACAGCTATCCCTTGCCAAATACTTCTCCAAGAATAAATCACTAGCATGTAAGTTAATAAAACTGGTAAGATAAATTCAGCAAATGATAAACCAAACCAAATTGTACTAAGAGCCTTACCTCTAGACTTTTCAAAAAATCTTGAGATTGTAGTTGTTGAAGTATGGCTCATTAAACCTTGTCCTGAAAACCTCATTAAAAATATTCCAAGAGCTAAAAAATAAATACTATTTATGAAAGAAAAAAGTAAAGATGATAAGAATAATAATATTATAACAAAAAAAGAGTAATAAATTATTTGGTATTCATCAATTTTCTTACCAACCCAAATTAACAGAAGACTAGAAAAAATTGTAGCCGTAGCATAAATATTTCCAAATTGACCATGAGTGATGCCTAATTCATTTCTAATTGGTGCGTTAAACAATCCTAGAAAAAAACTCTGTCCAAAACTGGAAAAAAATGTAAATATGAAACCAAATATTATTACTTTTTTGTTTAAAGAGAGGTTAATCATTAATGAGTTGTAAAGTTGCTTTCATAGGTTTAGGTGTCATGGGCTATCCCATGGCAGGTTATATATCAAAAGCTGGGCATAATGTAACTGTTTATAATAGAACAAAATCAAAAGCAGAAAAATGGATTAAAGAATACAAAGGTAACTTAGCTGAAACTCCAATGGATGCAGCAAAAGAAAGTGATTATATTTTTACATGTGTTGGAAATGACAATGACTTAAGAGAGGTTACGCTAGGAGACAAAGGGCTTTTTAAAACTGCAAAGAAAGGTTCAATTTATATCGACAATACCACTGCCTCAGCAAATATTGCTCGAGAACTTTATAAAGAGGCAAAAACAAAAGGATTTGATTTCTTAGATGCACCAATCTCTGGAGGGCAAGCTGGAGCTGAAGGTGGAACTTTAACTGTAATGGTTGGTGGAGACGAAGCTTCATTTAAAAAAGCTGAACCTGTAATCGACTGTTATAGTAAAAAAATTAAGTTACTTGGACCTTCTGGAAGTGGGCAACTTACAAAGATGGTTAACCAAATTTGTATAGCTGGTTTAGTTCAAGGTTTATCAGAAGCAATTAATTTTGGAATGAATGCAGGTTTAAATATGCATGATGTTATAGAGGTTATTTCAAAAGGCGCTGCTCAATCATGGCAAATGGATAATAGACACAAGACAATGATTGAAGATAAGTTTGATTATGGTTTTGCAGTTGATTGGATGAGAAAAGATTTAAAGATAGCAATGGACGAAGCAAAAAAAAATAACTCTCCTCTTCCAATTACAAAATTAATAGATGAATATTATGCTGAAGTACAAAAGATGGGTGGTCAAAGATGGGATACTTCGAGCTTAATCAAAAGATTTAGGAAGTAAAGTATGCAACCAGCATACTACGAAAACTTAGAAGAAATTCAGAAAAAGTTATGGTCCATGTTGGATGATGCTGTAATAAATAGAAGTTCACCTTTTAGGATACCAGTTTTCATTTGTGCTGATCAAAATGAAGTTGATGGAAGAATAGTAGTTTTAAGAAAATCAGATAGAAACAGTAATGTATTGCAATTTCATACTGATCTTAGATCCCCGAAGGTAGATATCCTTAAGAAAAACAATAATGCATCTTTAGTTTTTTATGATAAAGAAGAAAAAATTCAATTAAGAGTAAAGGTCACTTGCAAAATTAATAATAAAAATTCAATAGCTGATGAGTCTTGGAAAAAAACTCAACACATCAGCAGACGATGTTACCTTACAGATGATGCTCCTGGTTCTGTTTCAGACAAGCCAACGTCAGGTATGATTTCAAAATTAGAGGATTTTGATTATACGATGGAACAAAGTGAAAAAGGGTATGAAAATTTTACAGTTATCAAATGTAATATTAAATCTATTGAATGGCTATACTTGGCTGCCAAAGGTCATCGAAGAGCTATTTTTAATTTTGAAAATAAAAAGAATAAATGGTTAGTTCCCTAAGTTTTTTGTAACTTTTTCTCTTGAGCTTCCTTGATTAACTTCATCAAAGTAAACTACCATAGTTGGATATGGTTTTTCTCCATGTTTTCTTTTCCAGTCACTAACTCCAGTTTGATAGATGCCCCACTCTAACTTAGCTCCTTTATTTGTATAGGGTGTAAAAGTTTTTATATTTAACGACTCTAAAATTAATTTATCATTAATCCATACCTTCATGAAACCGTCTTCTTTTCTTGAATAACGAACGTTTATTAAAATATCAGTCCATTTACCTTTCATGTCATTAATCTTAATTCCTTTTTTCATTTCAACGTATTCACCACTCCACATTCTGCCTACTTCTAGCCATTCATTACTTCTATCTGTAATCATTAAAATAGGCTTCCAACTCTTCTCGTAAATTTGTGTAAAAACTGATCTTACAGGAGCAACAGATATATAGTTGTCTGGAAGATAAATAGACGCCGAATACCAATATTCTTTATTTCTTTTTTGATATTCTTTAGTTTGTAATTCAGTTCTTTGTCTATTAGATTTACAGTCACTATATTTTTTATCTCCACCGCAATCTCCCTCTCTTACTTCAAATCTCCAAGATTTATTACCAGATCTTACAGGGTGTCCATCTTTACTACTTACTAATTGCAAAGAATATTTTTGTTTGTGAGATATAGTTTTTTTTTGAACCTTAATGTTAGAGACATCTTTACTGTTCTTAGCTTCAGCAAAAGAAAGGCTAATCACTAAAAAAATTGTGATTAAAAATAATATAACTTTATTTTTTATACTTTTTGTAATTAGCAACATAATGTTCGGCGTTTTCTTTTATGCTTTTTATTTCTTCATCTGTTACTTGTCTAACAATCTTACCTGGGCTACCGAGAACTAAAGATCTTTCAGGTATTACTTTATTTTCTGTAACGAGAGCATTGGCCCCTATAATAGAGTTTTTTCCAATTTTAGCTTTATTTAAAATTGTACTACCAATTCCTATTAGGCAATCATCTTCAATAACGCACCCGTGTAACATTACTAAATGACCTACGGTAACATTCTTTCCAATTATTGCCGGACAACCGGGATCTGTGTGTACTACACTTCCATCCTGAATATTTGATCCCTCTCCTATTGTAATAGTTTCTACATCTCCTCTAAGAGTAACATTAAACCAAATATTCGAATCCTTTTTTAAATCTACGTTTCCGATTACTACAGCATTTGGTGCAACCCAACTGTTTGGGTCTAGTTTAGGTGTTTTGCCTTCAAAATCGTAAATCATAAAATTGCTGTATAATTAATTTATAACTCTTATAATATATTATGACTTTAACTAAAACACCAATTTGTGACTTTGGTCAAAAAGCAGAGAAATTCAAACTGAAATCTATAAATAATGAATTAATTTCTTTAGAGGATATAAAGGGGATAAATGGAACTTTAATAATGTTCATATGTAACCACTGTCCATATGTAAAGGCAATTATCAAAGATCTAGTTGAGGACTGTAACAATTTAAAAAAGGATGGAATTAATTCAGTAGCAATTATGTCTAATGATATTAAAAATTATCCTGAGGACTCATTTGATAATATGATAAAATTTGCAAAAGATAATAACTTTAAAGATTTAAATTATTTAATAGATGAAACCCAAGAAATTGCCGAAAAATATGGTGCTGTATGTACTCCAGATTTCTTTGGATATAATAAAAATTTAGAGCTTCAATATAGAGGAAGAATAAGAGAGCTTAAAAATTTAAAACCAGTAAGAGATGGAGAAAGTGATTTAAAATTAGCTATGCGAATGATTGCAAAAACTCAAAAAGGTCCACTGGAGCAGACTCCAAGTATGGGCTGCAATATTAAATGGTTTAAATAATGTTTTTAATTTCAACTAGAAACTTTCCCCCAGATATAGGAGGAATACAAAATTTGATGGAAGGACTGTCCAATTCTTTGCTTAACCACGGTCCAGTAAAAGTTTTTGCAGATTATTACGAAAATTCAGAAAAGTATGATCAAAATTCTAAATTGAATATTCAAAGAGTTTCTGGTTTTAAGATTTTTAGAAAGTACAGAAAAGCAAATCTTATTAAAGAATTCATAAAAGAAAATAACTTAAGAGCTGCTTTTTTTGACCATTGGAAAAGTATAGAGAATATTGAAGAAACAATTTTAAAAAAGACAAAATCCTTTTGTTTAATCCACTCAAAAGAAATTAATCATCCGTCTGGTTCTTCTTTAAACAAGAGAATGCAAAATGCTTTAGACAAAGCCGATTATGTGATTGCTAATTCAAATTTTACAAAAAATTTTGTTATCAAATTGGGTTTAAAACATAATAACATTAAGGTTATTAATCCTGGATGTAATTATCCTATAAAAGTAAATGACGAAGCAAAAAAATTTGCGAAGGTAATCTATGGCGATTCTTTTCCAAAATTGATTACAATTTCTAGACTAGATGGAAGAAAAAGCCATAAAAATATATTAATGACAATTAAAAACTTATTACCAAAATTTCCAAAATTAAAGTATGTCTCAATAGGAGATGGTGATGAAAAAAATAATTTAGAAAAGCTTAAAGATGAACTTGGATTGAATGATACGGTAAGTTTTATTTATAAATCCACTGAACAAGAGAAGTTAGGTTTGCTTGAAATGTCTGACCTGTTTGTAATGCCTTCGATTATTTATAAAAAATCTGTAGAGGGATTTGGCATTACGTTTATTGAGGCCGCCTCTTATGGCAAAGCTTCAATAGGTGGAATTTTTGGTGGCGAAGCTGATGCTATAATTCAGGGTGAAACTGGGTATCTTTGTGATGGAAACGATTTAAGTGCTCTTTACGAAACCTTAATAAAAACTTTGAACGATGACCGTTTTAAAACTTTAGGTTTGAATGCTTTAAAATTTTCTAAAAATTTTGATTGGGACAAAATTGTTAAAAAATATATTCAATTAATTTAATGAATTTTTAATTTTACTCATAACTGTATCGACATTCAGTTCATTTAAATTTTTTACACTTATTGATTTAAAATTTGAGTTACCAATGCTTACCTTTTCTGCTGAAGTGTGGCTGCCAAAAAGAACTATACCTTTTTTGTCTAGATGAGAGGCAATATGAGCCGGGCCAGTGTCATTCGAAATAATAAACTTTGCGTCGTTTATTAAAGAAATTAACATTTTAATATTTATAGGTTGATTTTTATCAGTAATAATTTTTGCATTCATTTCATTTGCTTCCTCAATTTCACCTGGTCCTGGTGCAACTAAGATTGAGTAATTATTTTTAAATTCTCTTCTTATGCTGGATATCAACTCTTTAAAATATGGCCACTTTTTTCTTGTATGTTTTTTTGAACAAAAAGGAAAAACTAAAATATAATCTCTATTTGTATACCGGCTTGTCAAATTCGAGTGATCCTCTTTTGCCCAACTCAAATCGATGTTTTTTAAATATTTAATAGGTATATTCTTTTTTTTTAATTGTAATTCCATTCTATCTAGAACTGGGTATTCATCAAAATCTTTCTTTGATTGTCCAGGTTCTAAAGTATCAAACGAAGATGACCATTCTGAATTTTTTAATATAAATCTTTTATAAAATTTTGTTCTTTTTGAATTTTGTAAATCAAAAACTATACTAAAATTATATTTCGATAAAAGTTTTTTTAAATTATGAAGAAAAAATAGATTCCATCTAGGTAAGCGTTTATCGATTATGACTCCATCTAAATAAGGGCACTCAGACATAAAAATTGAGTAAGGAGCGGAGGTAAGAAGAAAAACTTTTCTATTTTGATAAAATTCTTTAATATCTTTAATAGCGCCATTAGCCTGAATTAAATCTCCAAGAGAACCATGTTTTATTATTAATATGTTTGACATTATTAAATCCAAGTATATTTATTAATCAGTATAAACTAAAACTATATAATGAATACAAAATTAGACAAAATATTGGCAGAAATTTCGGCTGGAGAATTAATTGATAAAATAACCATTTTAGAAATTAAAAAAAATAAAATCTCTGATGAAAATAAGTTAAAAGAAATAGATAAAGAATTAAGTTCATTAAATCATACTATGAATAAATTTATATTGGAAAAATCTAAGATTTTAAACTTTAAAGATCAGCTTAAAGAAATCAATCAAAAACTTTGGGATATAGAAGACTCAAAACGAATGGCTGAAAAAAAAAATGATTTTGGAAAAGAGTTTATTATATTAGCAAGAAATGTTTATAAACTAAATGATGATAGAGCTAGAATAAAGTTGAAGATAAACGAAATATTGGGTTCAAATATTAAAGAAGTTAAATCTCATTTTTAAAAAAAATTTACGCTTGGAATGGTTTTTCTCAGTTTTGTAACTAACTTTGGATTGATAGTAGTCGTAATTACTCCTTCTTTTTTTCCAAGTTCTTTTAA
>CACKXA010000015.1 GCA_902604055.1 uncultured Pelagibacteraceae bacterium
CTAAGGAAAAGCACCAAGGATGTATGACTTTTGGAAGTTGTTACATAAAGAATATAGTAAATAAAGAAAGTCCTGAATGGCTAAAGAAAAAACTTTTATCTTTAGGCTTAAAACCAATTTCTGCCGTCGTTGACATAACTAATTATGTAATGTTTGATTTAAATCGTCCTTTACATGCGTATGATGCTGACAAAATTGACAAAGAAATTATAGTAAGAAATTCTAAAGAAGGTGAGGAATTCGAGGCTTTAGATAATAAAAAATACAAACTTAAAAAAGAAATGTGTGTTATTGCAGATAAATCAAATGTGCTTGGACTAGGAGGGATTATTGGTGGAACAAAAACCTCAACAGAATTGAATACAAAAAATATTTTACTTGAGTCTGCTTACTTTTACCCCTCTTCGATCAGAAAAACATCCCGTGAGTTAAGTTTAAACACCGATGCGAAGTATAGATTCGAAAGAGGCATTGATCCTAATTCTGTTATTGAAGGGCTTGAAATTGCTGTTGAGCTAATATTAAAAATATGTGGTGGCCAAGCAAGTAAATTTAATGTTGCTGGTACTAATTCTCAAAAAGATAAAGTTATTTCTTTTGAGACTAAAAAGTTCGAAAATTTAATAGGTATTCCTATATCAACTATTGAAGCAAATAAGATATTATCATCATTGGGATTTTTATGTAAAAAAGTTAAAAAAGATTTAAAAGTGAAAGTTCCTTCTTGGAGACCAGATATTAATCAAGATGTTGATCTAATTGAAGAATTGATAAGAATTAAAGGCTTCAAAAATATTTCTCTAGTAAAACCAGAGAAAAAGAGAGAACAAGAAACCTTAAATTTTAAACAGAAATTATTCCATTTGTCTCAAAGATCTCTAGCATCTAAAGGATACTTGGAGACAGTTACCTGGTCTTTCACAGACTCAAAAATTGATAAACTATTTTCAAAAATGAACAAAGAAATTGAAATTTTAAATCCTATTTCTTCTGACTTGGATGTTTTAAGAAGATCTATTTTTTCTAATCTAATGATTCATCTTAAAAAAAATCAAGATAGAGGTTATGAAGATCTTTCTTTATTCGAAATTGGACCAACTTTTTTCGGAAAAAACCCTGGAGAACAACAAACTGTAGTAGGGGCTTTAAAATCTGGAAAGATAGGCAGAAAAAGCTGGATAGAAAAAGAAAGAGAAGTTGACGTATTTGATATTAAAAGTGATGTGTTAAAAACTTTGATTGAACTGGGATTGCCAGAACAAAAGCTTTTTGTTAGTGATAATACCCAAGAATCCTATCACCCTGGTAGATCTGGCTCAGTTACTTTAGGTTCAGAAAAGGGTCCTCTCCTAGCATATTTTGGAGAAATACATCCAGCTATTATAAAAAGGTTAGATTTTAAAGAACCAAATATATATGGTTTAGAGATTTTTCTAAAAAACATTCCTGAACCTAACAGAAAGATTAGAGAGTCTAAAAAAAGCTTTCAAACATCTGATTTTCAAAAATCTGAGAGGGATTTCGCTTTCGTAATAGATAAAATATTTAAAATAGGAGCTCTAGAAAGGATAATAAAAGAGATTGATGAAACGATCATACAAAATGTTACAACTTTTGATGTTTATGAAGGTGAAAATATTCCTAGTGATAAAAAATCAGTGGCTATAAATGTAACTTTGCAAGCCGCTGACAAAACTTTAAATGAAAAAGATTTAGATCAGATTAGTAAAAAAATCATTGAAGTAGTTCAAGCTAAAACCGGCGCTACAATTAGGTCTTAAATGTCAAATATAAAAAGAATACGTAATTTCTCTATAATTGCGCATATCGATCATGGAAAATCTACTATTGCAGATAGGATAATTCACAAATGTGGTGGACTAACCGAAAGAGAGATGAAGCAGCAAGTTCTGGACTCTATGGATATTGAAAGAGAAAGAGGGATCACCATAAAAGCTCAAACTGTCAAATTAAATTACAAGGCAAAAGACGGTCAGACATATTTATTGAATATTATTGATACACCAGGTCATGTTGATTTTGGTTACGAGGTCAGTCGATCATTATCTGCTTGTGAGGGTTCATTACTAATTGTTGATAGCACTCAAGGTGTAGAAGCACAAACACTTGCAAATGTCTATCAAGCTTTAGAAATAAATCATGAGGTCATTCCGATATTAAATAAGATTGATTTACCTGCTTCGGATATTGAAAAAACAAAAAAAGAAATTGAAGATGTTGTTGGGATTGAAACAACTAATGCAATTTCTTGTTCAGGAAAAACAGGAGAGGGAATAGACGATATTTTGGAGTCAATAGTTAATAGATTACCACCCCCGAGAGGCGATTTAAATGAAAAACTTAAAAGTTTATTAGTAGACAGTTGGTATGACAGCTATTTAGGAGTGGTAATTTTAGTCCGAGTTATTGACGGCAAATTAAAAAAAAATATGAAAATTAAACTAATGTCAAATAATCAAGAATATGTAATAGAAAAAGTTGGTGTATTTACACCTAAACCAATTGATGTCGATGAGTTAAATTCTGGTGAAATAGGATTTATTATAACTGGAATTAAGTCTCTATCTGAAACAAAAGTTGGAGATACTATATGCGATGCAGCTAATCCAATTGATAATGCCTTACCAGGATTTAAGCCGAGCAAACCTGTAGTATTTTGTGGTTTGTTTCCTGTGGACAGCTCTGAGTATCAAAAATTAAAAGATGGTCTAGCAAAACTAAAATTAAATGATGCTAGTTTTTCATATGAGCCTGAGTCATCTAGCGCATTAGGCTTAGGATTTAGGTGTGGTTTTTTAGGACTATTACATCTTGAGATAATCACAGAGAGACTAGAAAGAGAGTTTGATGTTAATCTAATTACAACAACACCAGGTGTAATTTATAAGGTCCACAAAATAAAGGGTGAAATTTTTGACTTACAGAATCCATCTAATATGCCAGATCCGTCCCAAATTTCTAAAATTGAAGAGCCATGGATAAAATCCACAATTATAACTCCTGACGAGTATTTAGGTTCAATAATAAAAATTTGCCAAGATAAAAGAGGCATTCAGACAAATTTATCTTACTCTGGAAATAGAGCAGTTCTGTCTTACGACTTACCTCTTAATGAAGTAGTTTTTGATTTTAATGATAGGCTTAAATCTGTATCTAGTGGTTACGCTAGTTTTGATTATGAAATATCTGGATATAGAGAGGGAGATTTAGTTAGATTGGGAATTCTAGTAAATTCAGAGCCCGTTGATGCTTTAGCAATGATTATCCATAAGGATTTTGCTCAAAAAACTGGGAGACAAGTCTGTGAAAAATTAAAAGATTTAATACCAAGACATAATTTTATGATTCCTGTTCAAGCAGCAATAGGTGGAAAAATTGTTGCTAGAGAGTCTATAAAGGGATTCAAAAAAGATGTACTAACAAAAATTCATGGTGGGGGTGCTACTGATCGTAAAAGAAAACTTTTAGAAAAGCAAAAAAAAGGTAAAGCTAGATCTAAACAGTTTGGAAAGGTAGAAATACCTCAAGAAGCATTTATAGGCGTACTTAGAATCAATAAGGAAAATAATTAAAAGTTTTAATTTTGAAAAAAATATGTATATTTCTGACTAATTTCTCTTATCAAACCAGGGACAAATATTGTGGATTATAAAAAATTACTAAGATCAAAAAAATTTAAAATAGCTGTGTGGGGTACTGGTTATATTGGATTATCGACCATGGTTTACTTTTCTAAGAAAAAAATAAGATGTGTTGGATATGATATTAACCACGAAAAAGTGAGAAAAATCAATTCTGGAGTTCTGCCATTAAAAGATCTTAAAAATTGGTTTGGATTTGAAATAAAAAAATTAGTTAAACAAAATTACTTGAAAGCAACCTACAACTATAAGGATTTAATTACTGATGATTTCCTAGTTCATTTTGTAGCAATACCTACTGAAAAAGATGGTAAACCATACTATAAACCACTGTTAAATGTACTAACTAATATAGCAAAAATTAATCGTAATGCTAAAAATCCACCAATCGTAATTATCGAGTCCACTCTTGCTCCAAAGGTTTCGGATAAAAAAATTATTCCATTTTTAAAAAAGAAAAAACTTACAATTGGTAAAAATATTTTATTATCTGTTGCCCCACGAAGAGATTGGTTTATAGAAGGAGTTAAAAATCTTGAAAATTTAGACAGAGTTTATGGTTCGACCGATACACGTTCTGCGAAAGTTACCAAAGATATTCTATCCATAGTATGCAAAAAACTTCACTTGGCTAGTTCCTATAAAGTGTCAGAAATGGTTAAAAGTGTAGAGAATGCTTATAGACATATGGATATTACTCTTGCGAACCAGCTTTCACTGGCTTTTCCAAAAGATAATATAAGAGAAGTTTTAAAATTAGTTGGAACAAAATGGAATATTGAAACTTTTCATCCAGGAATAGGTACAGGCGGATATTGCATACCTTTATCAAGCAGGTATATTTTATCTCAAGTTAAAGGCAGAAATAAACTCTCTTTATTAAGAGAAACGATCAAGACAGATAATGGAATGAGTCGAGAAGTAGCAAATTCAATTGCAAATAAAGGGTTTAAAAAAATTGGTATTTTAGGATTGTCTTATAAAGGTGATTTGAAAGTAAGTGTTTTATCGAAGGTTATTCCTCTAGTTAAATCTTTAACCAAAAGAAGATTGAAAGTAAGATTATTTGATCCGTACTTTACAAAAAAAGAAATAAAAGATGCTGTTAAAGTTGGTACCTTTAAATTTCCAAATGAATTAAGAAAATTTGATTGTCTGATAGTAACTGTGGATCACAAACAATTTAAAATTCCTAAAAAAGTTCTTAAAAAGTATTTAAAAAAATGTAAACTTATAATTGATCATGACGGAGCGTGGGGAAACTATGATTTAGGCAGTAATTATCATTTATCTGGAGATACAGGATGGATCTAAAATGAAAGGTTTAAGATCAGTTGTGACTGGTGGCGCTGGTTTTATAGGAAGCAACTTGGTCGATCATTTAGTGAGAATTGGCCACAAAGTTATTGTATTAGATAATTTTATTTCTGGAAAAAAAGCTAACTTAGCTCATCATAAAAAAAAGGATGTAAAAATAATAAGAACAGATATATCAAAGAGTAAAAACCTAGACAAATATTTCAGAAGGGCGGATTACGTTTTTCATTTAGCAGGACTCGCTGAAATTATACCAAGTATAAAGTATCCAAAAAAATATTTTAATACTAATGTTCTTGGCACACTTAAGGTTGTAGAAGCAGCGAAAAGAGAAGGAGTAAAAAAATTAATTTATGCAGCTTCATCTAGCTGTTATGGTTCGCCAAAAAATTTTCCAACTTCAGAAAAAGAAAAAATCGACATCAAGCACCCATATGGATTAACAAAGTTTTTAGGAGAACAGCTAGTTCTTAAATACGCAACAAATTTTAACATGCCAAATATTTCTTTTAGATTTTTCAATGTTTATGGACCTAGGCTAAATATGTCTGGACAATATAGTGCTGTTTTTGGAAATTTTTTGAAACAAAGAAGAACTAACAAGCCTTTGACAATTGTAGGTGATGGAAAACAAACTAGAGACTTTATTCATGTCGATGATTTGACTAATGCATTTATAAAAGTTGCAAAAAGCAACTTAGTAAATAAAATATATAATTTAGGCTCAGGCAAAGAAACATCAATTAATAAAATTGCAAATTTATTTGGAGGAAAAAAAAAATTTATCCCAAAGAGGCCAAGGGAACCTAAAAGATCATTAGCAAATATCTCAAAAATTAAAAAAGATATTCACTGGAGGCCCACAATAACAATTCAAGAAGGTGTAAAAAGATTATTAAAAAACTAATTATCTATTAATAACATTTGAAATTTGTTTGAACATATCTTTTTCAAGTGGAAATTTATTCTTTTCAATATCTTTTTGAATTTCTTGATAATTTTGCATTATATGTTTTGTTGTTTCAGTAAATGACTCAATATTTCTCTCAGATACAAAAATACCTTTTCTCTCTTTAATTATATGTTTTATATCTTCAAATATTAGAACAGGACGTCTGCGAGCAAGAGACTCATCAACCACATAAGGTTGTCCCTCTGTGTATGATGGTAATATCAAAATATTATGCTTGTCATATGCATCGATTAGCAATTGTCTATCCGAAATATATCCTGGAAATCTGATATTTTTATTATTTCCAATAATTGATTGAAATTTTTTTTGAAGTGTTGAACTTTTAGTTTTACCAATTATTGAGATTTCTGCGTCAATCTTTATTTTCTTAAACATTTCTAAAAATTCATAAATTCCTTTTTCAGGATTTACTCTTGAGACATTTAAAAATCTAACTTTATCAAGTTTTACCTTTTTAAAATCTTGCAACCATTTTTCATCTAGGGTTGACGAAGAAATTACATGAACATTTTTTTTTTTACAAAGTCTATCGTGTAACGCAATAACTGTTGAATTAGAAGTGACTATTGAATACATAATATGATAAATCCAAACTGACCAAGAGCCTAATATAAATTTCCATTCCTCGTGTCCACTGCTAATAAGATATACAAATACTTTTTTTCTAAAAAGGAAAAGAAATAAGAACGATATAAAAGTATATGGAGAAATTGTAATTATATAATATTTTGCATTCTTATTTTTAAAAGTTGAGATTACAAAATAAATAAATTGAATAATATTTGAGGCAATTTTTACATTTTGTAAGTTTAATTTATGGTGTTCTTTAGAGTTAGATTTTCTTACTATATACTCAACTTTGAAATATTTATTTAATCCCTCTGGAAGAATTTTAAAATTATAATTTCTGGAGTAAAATTCATTGTTATCTTTTGAAACTTTTTCGTTGTTTAGAACAACTAAATTATCCATTCGATTTTATAACCTAAATACTATAAAAAAAAAGAGTATGTTTTGGAGAGGTGGCCGAGTGGTTGAAGGCGCACGCTTGGAAAGCGTGTAAACGGGAAACTGTTTCGAGGGTTCGAATCCCTCTCTCTCCGCCATAAAGCTTTTTTTATTATCCACAAACAACTAATAATAATCTTAATTTTTTAGCACGAATCATTTAAATTATACTTAAGGGCAGTGGAGGGAGACTGAAGCTGCCTTTGCTTTTTATAACCTTTTAATCCCAATTACTTTTAGTTTAGCAGTCCTTTCTATCATTTTAATTGTTTGATCAATTCCCATTATTACAGTTTTTTTCATTGGACCGTATGCATGAATAAGTTTTTTATTTGATAAAGCTAACGCAACATGACCTTTCCAATAAATAATATCGTTTTTTTTAATATTTTTTAATTTTATATTTTTTTTGAAATATTTGACCTGATCTTTGGTATCTCTTGGACAAAATCTATTATTAAAATTTAGAAATACTTGTATTAGTGCAGAGCAGTCTATACCTCTAAAAGACTTACCTCCCCATACATACTTAACATTTTTAAAAATATCTATTTTCTTAAAAGGATTTCTCTCTCTATACGAAACATGTTTAACATCTTTTTTGTCTATCCAACCTTTTGAAAATTTGAAAAATTTAGACTTACTATTTATAACCATAATTTTTGAGCCGAAGGTCATTTCGTTTATTTTTTTCTGTTTATTTGCAAATTTGTAAACTTTTGCTTTTAAAGTATTTATTTTATGAGTTGATTTTAAAAAACCTGAGAAGTTCTTATTTTTTATATAACCTTTATAGCCATCTTCTTTGATCTTTACCTTAAGCCATTTTCTGGTTTTATTTAATATTGAAAAACTATCTCCATAAATCATCTGAGTCAGTATTTCAGATCTTACAGAAGGTTTTTTATGTAGGTTTGTTACAGGATAATTATTAGTTAAATATCTAGTCATTAAGCTTTAATTTATTTCTAATCATATAAAGAAATATTAGTGATGGAATGACCATTATTGCAGTAATTATAAAAAAGATACCCCAATCTCCATTTAACCAATCCACTAATGCACCAGAGCTTGCAGCTAAGGTAGTTCTTCCAGCAGTTCCTATAGAAGCTAGAAGTGCATATTGAGTAGCAGTGTAAGTTCTATCAACTAGCATTGAAATAAATGCTACAAAAGCAACAGTTGCAAATGCAGCAGCCATATCATCGAAAATCACAGCAATTGCAAAAAGTAATTCTGATTTTCCTGACCAGGCTAGTAAAGAAAATAATAAATTAGTAGATGCCATCAATATTCCTGAGACAAACATAGCTTTAATTACACCAGAACGAATTGCAAACAATCCTCCAAGTAAAGTAAATATTACTGTAGTTACCCATCCCAAACCTTTTGAATAAAGAGCAATGTCAGATTTAGTAAAACCAATTTCTTTATAAAATATTACTGACATTCTACCTAAAAATGCTTCACCAATTTTAAAGAGAAAAACAAATCCTAAAATAGCTAAAGCAATATTAAAGCCATTCTTTTTAAAAAAACTCATTACTGGGCCCGCTATTGTTCCAGTGATCCATGCAATAATCTTTGTAAAAAAATTAGAAGAGCCTAATTTATTTTGTATCATTATATCTGTTTGTGCTTGTGAAGCTTTTCTATTTGTAGGCTGAGGTTCGTTCACAAACATTAACCCGATATTGCATGCTATAATTACAATGCCTAAAATTAAGAAAGTTGTTTGCCAATAATTTTCGAATCCTGCTAACTCTAAAAACTCCGCGACATTCAATGCTATTACCCCTCCTAATTTATAACCAGTCCACCATCCAACAACAGCCATAGCTGCCCCAGCTTGCATTGATTTTCCTTCATGTTCTCCAATTTGTTCAATTCTAAGAGCGTCTACCGTTATATCTTGAGTTGCTGAAGCAATTGCGATTATTAACCCTACACTTATTACTAAAGCTAAGTTTGTAGTTGGATTTATAAAACTCCAACATATTAAACTTAGCAAAATTATAGTCTGCATAGAAACAATCCATCCACGTCTATGACCTATTTTTTTAGTTAACCATGGAATTCTTATTCTATCTATAATTGGTGCCCACAAATAATTAAAAGCATAAACCGCAAAAATTAATCCAGCCCACCCAACTGTACTTCGGCTCAAACCATCTTCCTTAAGCCATAAGCTTAAACTGCTTCCAATTAACACCCAAGGAAATCCACTAATTGCTCCAAGTAATAAAATTCGGATCATCCTTTTATCAAAATAAACAGAAAAAGTTTCCGATAACGATTGTTTTTTATAAATTTCCATAATCTATTTTTAATTTCTCCAAAATGATGGAAAAAATAGAACTAATACAGCAAATAATTCTAATCTTCCCAGCAACATTCCAAATGATAATATCCATTTTGAAACATCTGGTACAGCTCTATAATTTCCATTAGGGCCAATCATATCGCCTAACCCTGGACCAACATTTGATATTGCACTTGCAGCACCAGAGATAGACGTTAGAAAATCAAGACCAGATATTGATAAAAGCATAGCAATAATAAAAAAGATAAACAAAAAAGAGAAAATGAATACAATTACAGAATTAATAAAAGGATCTGAAATCTTTTGATTATTGTATTTTGATATAATTATACTATTAGGGTAAATAAGTTTTTTTATTTGATTCTTTAAAAAAATTATAAGCATTTGTAATCTAAAAATTTTAATACCACAAGCAGTTGACCCTGCGCATCCTCCTACAAACATTAAAAATAAGAAAAATATTAAAGAAAATTTTCCCCACAATCCAAAATCATCAGTAACATAACCTGTGCCCGATAGTATAGAGATAACATTAAAAGAAGAAATTCTGATTTTATCGTAAATACCATTTTCATAATCAATAAACATTAAATATAAAAACATTACTATTACCGAAATAAATAATAATTTTATTAACCCTTTAATCTGAACATCTCGAAAAAAAACTGTTTTGTTTCCCTGAGCAAATTTTAAATATGAAATAAAAGGAATGCTACCCAAGACTATGAAAATACTTGCTATAATCTCTATATTTGGATTTTTAAAAAAACCTATAGAGTCATTATGAGTGGAAAATCCACCTGTAGCTATAGTTGTCATTGCGTGAGATACGCTATCGAAAATTGACATTCCAAAAAACCAATAAAAAAACCCGCATAGAAAAGTTAGAATAAGATACGTAGAAATTATTATTGCAGCAACTTCAATTGTTCTTGGTAAAATTTTTTCTGTACTGTCTGGTCCTTCCATTTTAAATAATTGCATCCCTCCAACTTTTAGAAGTGGCAAGATTGTAATAGCCATTACTACAATTCCTATTCCTCCTAGCCATTGCATTATAGCCCTCCAAAGCAAGATACTTTTAGGACTTTTATCTAAATCATTTATAATAGTTGCTCCGGTTGTAGTAATCCCAGACATGCTTTCAAAGAACGCTTCGCTAAAAGTAAATTCTTTTGGAGATAAGATGAATGGTAAGCTTCCAAATACAGCTACCATAAGCCAAGCTAAAGTAGAAAATAAAAAGGTTTGTCTTAGGCTTAATTTAAATTCTTTTTCTAAATTTGCTAATATGAACAAAACTCCAATAAAAATAGTTACAAATGATGAGGCTACGAAGCTATGACTATTTTCCTCATATAATATTTGCATTATGTAAGGAACGAGCATTGAAAAGCCAAGCACTATGAGCAATACACCAATTAAGAAAAAAACAGTTTTGTTTGTTGCCATGTAATCGAGATTATTTAAATAGTTATAAAATTCAACTTAATATCATGCAATTATATCTGTATTTTGCGTATAAAATTTAATAAACCTTATCTATGCTTGATAACAACTTAATTCAATCAACTTCATCTTGGCCTTTTGTTGAAATAAGAAAACTTTTAAAAGACAGAAAAGAAATTATCAATAAAAAAAATAAGATTACCTTTCAAACTGGTTATGGTCCTAGTGGATTGCCTCATATAGGCACTTTTGGAGAAGTTGCGAGAACAACGATGATGATTAATGCTTTAAAGCATATCCAAAAAATTGATCACGAATTAATTACTTTCTCTGATGACATGGATGGATTAAGAAAAGTTCCTGACAATATACCTAACGAAAAAGTATTAAAGGAAAATTTAGGCAAACCTTTAACTGATATTCCAGATCCATTTAATAAGTTTAAAAGTTTTGGTGAACATAATAATGAAATGCTAAAAGAATTTTTGAATAAATTTGATTTTAAATTTATATTTAAGAGCTCAACAGAAAATTATAAAAATGGAATTTTTAATAATTCTTTAATGAGAGTTTTAGAAAAATATGAAGAGATAATGAATATAATATTACCTACTCTTCGAGAGGAAAGAAAAAAAACATATTGTCCTTTTTTACCTATTTGTCCAAAAACTGGAAAAGTTCTTGAAATACCATTGCTAGAAATAAATAAAAAATCTGGAAAAGTAATTTTCGATAATAATGGTGAAAAAATTGACACAAGTATTTTGGATGGAAAATGTAAATTACAGTGGAAAGTTGATTGGGCAATGCGTTGGTTCACTTTTGATGTTGATTTTGAAATGTATGGTAAAGATTTGACTGAAAGCGCAATATTATCCAATAAAATTTGTAGAACTTTGGGGAAAACTCCGCCTAATGGTTTTGCATATGAATTATTTTTAGATGAAAAAGGTGAAAAGATTTCTAAATCAAAAGGTAATGGAATTTCCATAGATGAGTGGCTAAGATACGCCTCACCTGAAAGCTTGTCTATGTACATGTATCCTAATCCTAAAAGAGCAAAAAAACTTTATTCTGAAGTTGTTCCTAAAACAGTCGATGAATATCTGTCCAATATTGAAAATTTTCCGAGCCAAAAAGATAAGGATAAAATTTTAAATCCCGTTTGGCACGTACATAACGGTGTCCCTCCTAAAGAAAAAATAGTAATGCCTTTTTCAATGTTATTAAATTTAGCTGGGTCGAGTAACGCTGATAACAAAGAAATTCTTTGGAAATTTATAAATAGGTTTCACAAGGAAATTAAACCTAAAGACTTTCCAATTTTGAACAACTTAACTGAATTTGCAATAAACTATTTTAAAGATAAGGTAGAACCTAACAAAAGATTTAAAAAACCCAACATAGATGAAAAAAAGGCTTTAGAAAATTTAGTATCACGATTGAAAAAAATTGACCAATCTTTAAAACCAGAGGAGATTCAAACTTACGTGTATACTGTTGGAAAAGAAAACGGGTATGAAAAAAATCTTAGAGATTGGTTTAAATTGATTTACGAAGTAGTTTTTGGTGAAGAAAATGGACCAAGAATAGGATTTTTTATAAGTTTTTTTGGACTTAATGAAACAATTGAATTAATAAATGATAAAATAAAAAATAATTAATGTTCTCTTTTTTAAGACCTTATATATTCTCCTTAGACCCTGAAGTGGCTCATGATTTAGCAATAAAATCTTTAAAAGCAAACATTTTACCAAAAGGATTATTTGAAGTAGAGGGAGAGGAGACACTCGAAACAAATTTATTCGGTATGAAACTTCCTAATCCAATTGGATTAGCTGCTGGTTTCGATAAAAGCGCTGAGGTTTATAATTCTCTTTTTAAATTTGGTTTTGGATTTGTAGAAGTTGGAACCGTGACCCCCAAAAGGCAACTTGGCAATCCTAAGCCTAGAATTTTTAGACTAGAAAAAGATATGGCTTTAATCAACAGACTGGGATTCAATAATCATGGATCAGAAATTATATCAAAAAGAATTTCAAATAATCATCCTAATGGGATTTTAGGAATAAACATTGGGCCAAATAAAGATACCCAAAATAAAGAGGAAGATTACTATATTTGTCTTTCAAGATTATCGATTTATTCCAATTACATTACAATTAATATTTCATCTCCAAACACAGAAGGGTTAAGAAATTTTCATGATCAAAAAGAGATGATAAAATTATTTACTGGATTAAATAAGATTAAAAAAGAAAAAAGAATTAATACACCAATAGCCGTAAAACTTTCTCCAGATATAAATGATTTAGATATTAGTGGAATAATAGAATTGATAAATAAATATAATATTCAAGGTATAATTATTTCCAATACCACTGATAGTAATCGTGAAAATTTATCTGATGTTAAAAAAAGTGAAAAAGGAGGATTATCAGGGCAGCCTTTGAAAGATATCTCAACAAATTTAATAAAAAAATTTTACAAAGAAACTAAAGGTAAAATAAAAATTATTGGAGTTGGTGGAGTAGATTCTGGCCAAAGCGCATTTGAAAAAATATCTGCCGGGGCTGACGCAGTTCAATTGTATACTGGAATGGTTTATAAAGGGCCTGGAGTTGTAAAAGATATTAAAAAGGAGTTAATTTCAATTTTAAAAAAAGAAAATTTTAAAAATATAAGGCAAGCAGTAGGAATTAGTACTTGACCGGCAAACCAACAAGAATTATATAACTGTAGGAAAAATTATGTCTAAAAGATGTGAATTAACTGGAATATCACCTTTAAAAGGTCATAACGTGAGCCACGCAAAAAATAAAACTAAAAGAAGATTTTTGCCGAATTTAAAAAAAGTGACTTTCCGAAGTGATATTTTAAAAAAAAATATAAAATTAAATGTTGCTAATACCGCTTTAAGAACTGTTGATTTTAAAGGTGGAATAGACAAATTCCTTATGTCTGCAAAAAAATCAAGTTTATCTAAGAAAGTTCAAAAAATTAAAGCTTCTATTTCAGCTAAAATTTAATTCAATGAGTCTGTTTTACAAACTATCTTTCTTAATGGGAGTCGTTGTGGTTGTTTCTAACTACTTAGTTCAATTTCCTGTAAAATATTTTAATTTGAGTGAAATATTAACTTATGGCGCTTTTACTTATCCAGTCACTTTTTTAATTACTGATTTGGCCAATCGAGCCTATGGAAAAATTGTTGCTAGAAAAGTTGTTTATGTTGGTTTTATAATTGGAATATTGCTTACTTTATTTGTTTCAACTAATTTTTCAGACATTATATCTATTAGAATAGCTATAGGATCTGGAATTGCTTTTTTTA
>CACKXA010000016.1 GCA_902604055.1 uncultured Pelagibacteraceae bacterium
TAATATTCATATTCAAGATCCAAAGGTTTCCTTTAAACATTTTGATTTGATAATAAGTCCTGAACATGACGGAATAAAAGGAAATAATGTTTTAACAACGCGAGGATCAATTCATTACTTAACAAAAAAAGAGATTTTAGAAAATTCTAAATATATAGATTTAGATAAAACGAAAAAAAAAATAGTAGCTTTTGTGATTGGAGGACCGAATAAGTATT
The DNA here is from genome assembly GCA_902604055.1 of uncultured Pelagibacteraceae bacterium. Taxonomy (GTDB): domain Bacteria; phylum Pseudomonadota; class Alphaproteobacteria; order Pelagibacterales; family Pelagibacteraceae; genus Pelagilacustribacter. The sequence goes on from CACKXA010000016.1 coordinate 219, forward strand.
ATAATTTTTCAGATGAACAAATTAATTTTGTTTTTAATAAAGTAAAAACATTGTTTACACCAGACAAATATAAAATAGTAGTTATCCCTTCTTACAGAACGCCTGAGGAAGTAATTAAGAAAGCCTATAACACTTTCAACATAAATCACAAAGTAGTTAAAGTGATTGATAAGAAAGCCTATTTAAGTGCGTTAGCACAAGCTGACTACGTTGTTGTTACTTGTGACTCAACTTCAATGATTTCTGAAGCCGCAGTAACTGGTAAACCAGTGTATATGGCTATGATGAAACCAAAAAAAAGCATTAGAAGGTTTAAGAGTTTTTATACTCAATTTCAGAAACTTGGTATAGCAAAAGAGTTAACTGATAGTATTGACAACTGGAGCTATGATAAGTTAGATGAAGTAAATAGAATTGCACCAATAATAAAAGAAAAAATGAGAAAAAATGGAATTATTTAAATCCCTAGAAAGTAGAACAAAAATTTTTGATGATCCTTTTAAACATTATGAGATCAATCAGCCTTTAACTAAGGAAGCTATTAGAGAAATTAGTGACGCTATCATCCCAGATCCAAAAAAAGAAAATTTAAATTATGATGGAACAAGGGCTTTAGATGGAGGCGATGGAGCTTTTAGAGCTGGGATAAAAGACGGGGGAAAAGCCAAAAACTTACGGTGCTATATTACAAAAGAAAATTCAAATTTATTTCCTCATTTAACAAAATTTATTGAAGAACTTCGTTCCCCTGAAGTTTATAAAAAAATAGGAAGCTTTATAGGTAAAGATCTAAAAAATTCTTATGTAAGACTAGAAGTTATCTCGGATAGAGAGGGTTTTTGGCTTAAACCTCATTGTGATATTAAAGAAAAACTTATGTCATCAATAGTTTTTATTAACCTTCATAATGAATCTGAAAATTTAGGTACTGACTTTTACGATAAAAAACTTATAAAAGTTAAAACAGTTCCTTATAAGCACAATTACGGATATTTTTTTACCAGTGGACCAGATTCATGGCACGGTATGGAAAAAAAGGAAATTAAAAAAGAGCGAAGGTGTATTCAAATTAATTATGTTACTTTTGAAACTGACTGGAAAGTTAAATAAATCAACATTGTTCTCTCTAGATGTCTTGAAGTGAAGTCACGGTCATTTTTTTTGATTTAAGAGATTTTATACCTTCTAAACATACATAAGCAGTTGACATGTTTGTGCAATAGGGGACTTTGTTTGCTAAAGTAGCCCTTCTTAATGCTAAAGCATCATTAAGTTGTTTTTCGCTATTACCACCACCAGTATTAATCACTAAAGCGATTTTTTTTGCATTTAATACATCGACAATGTGCGGGGATCCTTGATTAACTTTATTAATTTTTTTGCACTTGATGCCGTGCTTATTTATGTAGTCTGCAGTTCCACCAGTACCACAAAGTTTAAAGTTTAGTTTAGACAATTGTTTTGCTAAAGCCACCCCTTCACTTTTATGACTATTTTTTAGAGATATAAATGCCAATCCTTTAGTAGGGAGAGAATTAGATGCTGCTATTTGACTTTTAGCAAAAGCCATTCCAAAGTTTTCATCGAATCCCATGACTTCCCCTGTGGATTTCATTTCTGGTCCCAGCAAAAGGTCACTATTTGGAAATTTATTAAAAGGAAAAACCGCTTCTTTTACTGCGAACATTCTTTTTGTTTTACTTCTTAAATTGAATTTTGATAAATTTTCACCTGCCATTACTCTAGATGCAATTTTAGCTAAGGGTAAATTTTTTGCTTTGGAAACAAATGGGACAGTTCTACTTGCTCTGGGGTTTACCTCTATTACAAAAATTTCATCATTTTTAATTGCAAATTGCACATTCATAAAACCTATTACTTTAAGAGCTAAGGCTAGCTTCTTTGTTTGGTTCTCAATTTCCTTAATTAAAAAAGGCTTAATTGAAACTGGAGGTAAACTACAAGCTGAATCTCCAGAATGAATACCAGCCTCTTCAATGTGCTGCATGATACCAGCGACAAAAACTTGTTTTCCGTCTGATAAAGCGTCAACATCAACTTCCATTGCATTATCAATAAATTTATCTATTAAAATTGGATTTTTTTCTGCAGCTTTAAATGCTTCTATAACAAAATTTTTAAGCTGTTTCTTTTCATAAACTATTTCCATAGCCCTTCCACCTAAAACATAGGATGGCCTTACCATTAATGGTAAACCAATTTTGTCAGCTATTTTTAAAGCCTGGGGAAAAGTTTTTGCTATACCACTTTTAGCTTGTTTTAATTTTAATTTGCTTAAAAGATTTCTAAACCTGTCTCTGTCTTCAGCAAGATCTATCGAAGTGTATTGAGTGCCCAATATTGGAAGTTTGTTTTCATAAAGAAATTTAGCTAATTTAATTGGAGTCTGACCTCCAAACTGAGCGATAACGCCGATTAAATTTCCTTTAGTTTTCTCTTTTTTGATAATGTTAAAAACGAATTCTTCTATTAATGGTTCAAAATATAACCTGTCGCTAGTATCATAGTCTGTTGAAACAGTTTCAGGGTTACAATTTACCATAATAGTTTCAAACCCAGCTTTTTTTAAGGCGAAACTAGCTTGGCAACAACAGTAATCAAACTCAATACCTTGTCCGATTCTATTAGGGCCTCCCCCAAGAATTATAATTTTTTTTCGATTAGATGGTTCTGCTTCACACTCAGTATTTGAAGAAAAGTTTCTTTGATAAGTAGAATACATGTATGGTGTAAATGATTTAAACTCTGATGCACAAGTGTCAACTTTTTTGAATACAGGTAAAATTTTTAAGCCTGTCCTTTTTTTTCTGACAATATTTTCAGAAGTATTAGTTAATTCTGATAATTTCTTATCAGAAAAGCCGATGGACTTTAAGTAATTAAACTCGTTGTATGTTTTAGGTAACCCATTTTTTTTAATATTATTTTCATTATCTACAATATCTTTTATTTGGTTTAAGAACCAAGGATCAATTTTCGAGAGTTTATGTATTTTTTTTACATTAATTTTTTTTCTTAAAGCTTCACCAACAAGCAAAATTTTATTTGGTATATTTTCTTTGAGTTTTTTCTCGATCTCTTTAATTTTTAAATCGAAAATTTGGTCGAGACCTGAAAATCCTGTTTCAAGAGAAACTAGTGCCTTTTGCAAAGATTCCTTAAAATTTCTACCTATCGCCATAGCTTCTCCCACTGACTTCATGGATGTTCCTAAAATTGCTGCTGATGTTGAAAATTTTTCAAAAGTAAATCTTGGAATTTTTGTTACCACATAATCAATAGTAGGTTCGAATGAGGCGGGAGTAATTTTTGTTATCTCATTTTTTAATTCATCTAAAGTGTAACCTATAGCTAGTTTCGCAGCAACTTTAGCTATCGGAAATCCAGTTGCTTTAGAAGCTAATGCTGAAGATCTAGAAACTCTTGGGTTCATTTCTATAATAACCATTCTTCCATCTTTAGGATTTATTGCGAATTGAACATTTGAACCTCCAGTTTCTACTCCTATCTTTCTTAAGCATGCGATAGATGCATTTCTCATTACTTGATATTCTTTATCTGTGAGAGTTAAAGCTGGCGCGATAGTGACAGAATCCCCAGTATGAATTCCCATGGGGTCTACATTTTCAATAGAACATATTATTATACAATTATCTTTTTTATCTCTTACTACTTCCATCTCAAATTCTTTCCATCCTTCCAAACATTCTTCAACTAGAACCTGGTTAACAGGAGATTCTTGCAAACCACTTTTAATTATTTTAAAAAATTCTTCTTTACTTTTTGCTATACCTCCACCAAGTCCTCCAAGTGTAAAAGCAGGTCTGATTATTGCTGGAAGACCAATTTGTTTTAACACTTTTGAAGCTTGGCTAAAAATATTTACGACTTTTGATTTAGGTAAGTCTAAACCTATATCAAGCATATTTTTTCTAAATTTTTTTCTATCTTCTGCATTTGAAATAGCTTTAGAATTTGCTCCTATAAGTTCAATTTTGTATTTTCTAAGAATACCTTTTTTTTCTGCTTCCATAGCTAGATTTAAAGCTGTTTGACCTCCCATAGTTGGAAGGATGGCGTCAGGTTTTTCTTTGATTAAAATTTTTTCTAAAACTTCTAAAGTTATAGGCTCTATGTAAGTTTTATCTGCTACATCTGGGTCAGTCATAATTGTTGCTGGATTAGAATTAATTAAAATTACTTTAAAGCCCTCATCTTTCAATGCCTTACACGCCTGAGTACCTGAGTAGTCAAATTCACAGGCTTGACCAATAATAATTGGTCCTGCTCCAACAACTAAAATCTTTTTAATATCTTTTCTTTTTGGCATTTTTTTTCATACTTTTTACAAATTCTTCGAATAAATAAACACTATCCTGTGGCCCAGGATTAGATTCGGGATGATATTGAACAGAAAAAACTGGTTTAGATTTAAGTTTAATTCCTTCTATACTATTATCAAAAAGAGATTGATGAGTAACTTGAATGTTCCTAGGTAAATTTTTTTTAACTATTTCAAATCCATGATTTTGACTTGTTATTTCCACATTACCTTTGATTAAGTTTTTAACAGGATGGTTAGCACCTCTGTGACCTAAGTCCATTTTTTTTGTTTTTGCCCCTAAAGCTAAACCAAGCAATTGATGACCTAAACAAATTCCAAATACTGGAAGATTTTTCTTAATAAATTCTTTAATAATTGGAATAGCATATTCTCCAGTCGCCGCTGGATCACCAGGACCGTTAGATAAAAAAACACCACTAGGTTTCAATTTAAAAATGTCACTCGCACTTGTTTTACATGAAACTATCGTAACTTTGCAATTAAAGTCAGAAAAATATCTTAAAATATTTTTTTTGACACCATAATCAATAGCAACAACATGTAGAGATTTCTTTTTATTCTTTGTGTAACCCCCTGTTTTTTTCCAGGTTTTAAAATCTTTCCATACATAATTTTTTTTGGTTGTAACTTGTTTTGCTAGGTCTAAATTTTTCAAACCACTCCATTTTTGTGTAGTTTTAAGAAGTTTTTTTAAATTAAATTTACTATTCTTAAAAAAAGATATAGTTCCTTTAGGTGCCCCCTTGTCTCTAATAAAATTTGTCAAACTTCTTGTGTCAATTCCTGTGATACCCACTATCTTATTATTTTTAAGCCATTGATCTAAATGTTTTAGAGATCTGTAATTAGATGGATCAGTAATTTCAGTATTTACTATTACACCTTTAGTCCAAATTTTATCAGATTCATTATCTTCTTTGTTTGATCCAACATTTCCAACATGGGGGAAAGTAAAATTGATAATTTGTTCAGCGTAAGAAGGGTCAGAAATAATTTCTTGGTATCCTGTAATTGATGTATTAAAGCAAACTTCTCCCGTAACTGATCCTTGATAACCTAGACCAATACCCTTAAAGAACTTACCATTTTGAAGAATTAAAATAGCGTTAGAATCGATCTTTTTAAGATTTTTGTAGGAGTTTATATTTTGACCAAATTGCTTCAAATACAACTCATAAGTTAAAGTAAAAAACTTATAAACATGATTTTGCGAAACATATGAAATAGAAATATAATCGTCAAGAAAGTTCTTTTTATTTTAGATAAGAATTGTGATTAAAATAAATTAAAATTTATGTCTCTTAAAAAACAAATAGAAGACAAGCTAAACGAAGCTTTAAAGGCCAAAGATAAAAATACTTATCCAACATTAAGACTTATAGTCTCAGCAATAAAAGACGCCGAAATAGCAGGTCGTTCAAAAGGTCAAAAAGAGATTAAAGATATAGATATAATTGGTATTTTAAAAAAAATGATAAAACAGAGAAACGAGTCACGTGAAGTTTACAAAAAGGCAGGACGTTCTGAACTTCTTGAAATCGAGACAAAAGAAATAAATGTTATTAGCATCTTTTTACCAAAACAGCTGACCGAAGAAGAAACAAAAAAAATATGTGAGCAAGTAGTTAAGTCTGTAGGAGCATCATCTATGAAAGATATGGGAAAAGTTATGGGAGTGCTTAAATCCAAATATGCTGATATCTTAGATTTTTCAAAAGTAAGTGGAATAATTAAAGGAATTTTAAATTAAATGAAATATCCTAAAGAATATCTGGATGAAATAAAATTAAGATTAAAAGTCTCTCAAGTTGTAAGTAAATCTGTTCAACTTAAAAAAAGAGGGAAAGAATTCATAGGACTTTCACCTTTTAAAAATGAAAAAAGCCCATCTTTTACCGTCAATGATGAAAAAGAATTTTATCATTGTTTTAGTAGTGGTGAACACGGAAATATTTTTGACTTTTTAATGAAAACAAAATCTATTGGGTTTGGAGAGTCCGTGAAAATTTTAGCAGCAGAAGCTGGTATGCAGCCTTATAGATTTTCAAATTTTGATAAAAAAAAAGATTTAAGATTTCAAACTTATAAAAATATTTATAAAGAATATTCAGAACATTTTTTTAAAGAATTATTCCATTTAAATAATAAAGATGCTTTAGATTATTTGAAAAACAGAGGTTTAGCGAAGAATGTTATTGAAGAATTTAAATTAGGCTATGTTCCATGGAAGAATAATTTTTATGGAGAACTATTAAAAAAATATTCTGAAGAAGACATAAATTTAACAGGCCTATATTATAAGCATGATAAAAGTGGAAAATATATTGATAGATTTAATTCAAGAATAATTTTTCCAGTTAAAAATATACCTGGAGATCCGATTGCTTTTGGAGGAAGAATAATTAAAGAAAGCAAAATGGCAAAATATATCAATTCACCTGAAACTGAATTTTATAAAAAAGGTAGTGTTATTTTTAATTTAGATAAAGCTAAGGATAGTAGAGCTGAGACAGATGAGGTTTTAATAGTTGAAGGTTATATGGATGTCATAAGTGTATATTCTTCAGGGATCAAAAATGTTATTGCTAATTCAGGAACAGCCTTAACTGAAAGGCAAATTAATTTGATCTGGAAATTTTTTTCAAATCCGATTATTTCATTAGATGGTGACCTAAGCGGTCAGAATGCTGCCCTTAGAATAGCAGAAAAACTTTTTTCTCATATTAATGAAGAAAATAAGATTTACTTTTCTATTCTCCCAGAAGGAAGTGATCCAGATGATTATATTAAAAGTTTTGGAAAAGAAAATTTTTTAAATCTGTTAAAAGAAAAAAAAATTATTCAGTCCTTTATTTGGGATAGTTATTTAAAAAAAATAAATAGACGTAATCCATTTGAAGTTTCAAAATTTGAAAAGGAAATAAAGAAACTTTGTTATTCAATCAAAGATGAAACATTAAAAAAATATGTGCTTGAAGATTATTTAGATAAAATTAAAAGACTAACACCTAATCAGAATGTCAATAAATTTCATAATCGTTTTCAAAAGTACAACAAAGAAAATTATCACATCTTAAATGAAACAAAATCTTTACATCAAAAAAATAGCCATTTTTCAAAGATTCAGATAAAGGAATTTTCTATATTATTTATAATGCTTAAGTACCTTTATTTAACATCCAAAAAAATTGAGGAATTATCCTCAATAAAATTTTTATCTAAAGATAATGAAAATTTAAAAAAATTGATTTTAGATTTAATTATAGATGGAAATGCAGATGATTTAATACAAGAAAAAGTTAAAAATGAATATGAAAAATTAGTTAAAGAAATTAAGGAAAATTCAAGTATTCAAATCATATTAAAAGATAAAAAAGACGAAGGGGTCATCGAATTGCTTGATGAAATAATCATAGAATTGAAAGATTTAAATAATCTTAGAAAAATAGAATCTCTAGAAAAGGATTTAATTAATAATCTTGATGAAAACTCTTACTCAGAGCTAATAAAGCTTAAAAGCCAATTAAATAGGGAATAAAAAAAGATAGATTTTTTCAATCTAGGCACTATATATATCTAGCTATCCAAGCACACATTTTAATGACTGAAAAATTAATTACTAAATCTTTTGAGAGACTTTTAGACAAAGGTAAACATAGAGGTTTTATTACCTATGAAGAATTAGGAAAGTCACTTGGTAAAAGGAATAGTACTGTAGAAAATATCGATAAAGCTCTTTTAGTATTGGTAGATGAAAAGATTACTTTAGTTGAAAAAAAATCCCAGTATCAATCAAATAGGAAGAAAGAAACAACTGGTGCCACAGAGGAAAAATCCTCTGATAAAAGTGATGATCCTATTAGAATGTATTTGAGGGAAATGGGTGGTGTTGAGCTATTATCTAGAGAAGGTGAAATTGCAATAGCAAAAAGAATCGAGGCGGGAAAAGATGTGATGATTAATGCCTTAACGCAAAGTCCTTTGGTAGGTAAAAAAATATTTGAGTGGAAAGAACAAATAGAGGGTCAACAACTTTTAGTCAGAGATATAATAGATATTGACTCTACTTATGAAGATTTTGAAGCCCTTGAAGATGATGATGAATTAAAAATAAATAAAAAAACTAAAAGTAACGATGAAAATAAAAACAAAGATAAAGAGGAAGATAAGAAAAATGAAGATAACTCTTCCGATGACGATGAATTTAATGTCTCTCTTGCTAAAATGGAAGAGGAGATTAAACCTAAAATTATCAATATATTAGAGTCTCTTAATAAAAATTATTCTAAACTTCAAAAATATCAGAAAGAGAAATTAGATTGCTTGCTTGCAGCAAAAGAATTATCTGTATCTAAAAATAAAAATTTTAAAAAGATTCAAGCTGTTTTGGTCGATAACTTTAAAAACCTACAATTAGCACCTCATGTAGTAGAAGATCTGGTTCAATCTCACTATAAAGAGAATAAAAAAATTGTTTCTTTAGAAGGTGTATTGTTAAGACTTGCAATGGATAACAAAATTTCTAGAGAGGAATTTTTAAAATATTATATAGACAATGAAATAAACCCTAAATTTGAGACATTCCTTAGGGAAAATCCAGTTTGGAAATCTTTCTTTAAAAAGTTTAAAAAAGACTTTTCAGAAATTAGAGAGCGTTTAGTTGAGTTTAGTAAAAAAATTGGATTATCTGTTGGAGAGTTCAAAAGATTAGTGAGCCGAATTCAAAAAGGAGAAAGAGAGTCACGAATTGCAAAAAAGGAAATGGTTGAAGCGAATCTAAGATTAGTTATTTCAATTGCAAAAAAATACACCAACAGAGGACTGCAATTCCTAGATTTAATACAAGAGGGTAATATTGGTTTAATGAAAGCAGTAGACAAATTTGAATATAGAAGAGGCTATAAGTTTTCTACATATGCAACTTGGTGGATTAGGCAAGCTATAACAAGATCGATCGCTGACCAAGCTAGAACAATAAGAATACCAGTTCACATGATTGAAACTATAAATAAGATCGTCAGAACTCAGAGACAAATCATGAGTGAATTTGGTCGTGAGCCAACTCCAGAGGAGTTAGCCAAAAAATTAGCAATGCCTTTAGAAAAAGTTAGAAAAGTCTTAAAAATAGCAAAAGAGCCGGTTTCTTTGGAAACTCCGGTAGGGGATGAGGAAGATAGCAGTCTAGGAGATTTCATAGAGGACAAAAATGCTTTACAACCTTTAGACACTGCAATTCAGTCAAATCTTAGTGAGTCAACTACAAAAATATTAGCTTCGCTAACCCCAAGAGAGGAAAGGGTTTTGAGAATGCGTTTTGGAATAGGAATGAATACCGATCACACTTTAGAAGAAGTAGGCTTGCAGTTTTCAGTAACTAGAGAACGTATAAGACAAATCGAAGCTAAAGCGCTGAGGAAACTAAAGCACCCAAGTAGATCAAAACAGCTAAAAAGTTTTCTAGAAAAATAATCGTTTCTGTTGTAAGTATTAATTTAGGGCCTGTAGCTCAGTTGGTTAGAGCAGTACACTCATAATGTATTGGTCCCAGGTTCGAGTCCTGGCGGGCCCACCATTCTTAGTTTTTTAAAAAATCTTCTAATTTATTGATTAAGATATTTATATCGTTATTGTTTGAATTTAAGATTGAAGCAAATTCCTCTTTTTGAGTTCTGGCTAGGCTTAAACCTTCAACAATTAAATCTCTTATTAGCGGCTTTTCTGGATTTTTTGTGTAAATTCTCCAATCAATTTTAATTTCTGGTTGATTATCGCTAGGGGCTATTTTTGATTTAACTATTGTGTAATTTGAATTTTTTTTGTCAGAGCTAATAACCTCAAATTTATTAGAAGAATAATCAGTTAATCTAGATGTTAAACTTTTTAAAAAATATTTTTCAAAACTTTTTTGATATCGATTAAGATTTTCTTTTTCTGTTGTTTTCCTTAGGTCTCCCAAAGTATATAGACCCAATGCAGTAATATCTACATTTTCTAAAGCTATTTTTTCTATAAATAAAACTTTTTCCTCCTCCCTTAGATCTATGTCAGATAATTTGCTAATTGCATCATTAACCAATTCCTCAACAAACATTTTTGGATCTGAGCTGTAAGTTTCACTTGCAAATGAGGTTTTAAATATAAGGACAAATATAACTAAAATTGAACTAATCTTTTTCATTTTAGATTATTTTAATTGTCTAAATTTCCCCAGTCATTATCGCCATCGCTGGAATTATTTATTAAATTATCTCTATTTTGAAGATATAAACTCTTAAAAGAAGCATACAAGTCCAAAGAATTTTCTTCTAAGCTATCAAAATTTGTTACGTTATCAGCTCTAAAATCAACAGCAGTTGTACCTTTAACGGCTATGTAATCAATTTGATTTCCTGATGAGCTAAATAATTCTTTTTCTCTCCAAGTGATATGTGCAAAAGGATCAACAAAAGTATCAGCTATTATTCCAACCGAGTCTCTAGCTGTAGTAGGACCTAACACTGGCAAAACAAAATAACAACCTGGCCCAACTCCATATGCTCCTAGAGTCTGACCAACATCTTCTTTTTGAGCTTTAAGCCCCAACTTCTCCGCAGGGTTTGCTAAACCAATAATACCAATTGTTGTATTGATTAAGAAACTTGCTGTCGCATCTCCAGCATCCTTAAAACTGCCTTGTAATAAGTGATTTGGTATTGAAAGTAGAGTAGCAATATTTGAGGTAAAATTGCTAGTTCCATTTTTTATTGGTTCAGGAAGTTTATTATAACCTTTAGCTATAGGTTCAATAACTGCATTATCTAAAGCCATATTAAATTTAAAAATAGCTCTACTAGTTCCTTCAAAACATTCATCCGCAGCTCTTGCCTGTGTTACTGAAAGCAGTAATATAGTTGAAAATATTATTATATATTTATTTTGTTTCATGATGTTAGTAAGCTATATATAGTAAATTTTTACTTATTCTAGAGAAAATATTAAGGTTTTGTAATAAAATATGGTTAAAAATAGTAAATATTTTACATTAAAATTAGCTAAAATATGGACATAAAAAGATTAAATTCATTAAAATTTTCAAAAAAAACCAGAAAAAACAAAGATATTAAGCTAATAATTATACACTATACTGGAATGCAATCTAAGATTGCATCCATTAAGAGACTTTTGAGTAGTAAATACAAAGTAAGCTGTCATTATCTTATCGATCGTCAAGGCAAAATCTTTCAAATGGTCGATGATACTAAAGTAGCATGGCATGCAGGAAAATCTAAATGGAAAAATTTAAAAAATTTGAATCAAAACTCTATTGGCATTGAACTAGTCAACAAAGGCCATGATTTTGGTTATCAAAAATTTTCAAATTTTCAAATCACTAATCTAATAAAGTTATGTCAAAATTTGAAAAAAAAATATAATGTAAAAAATTCTAATATTCTTGGACATTCAGATGTAGCGCCAATGAGAAAAAAAGATCCGGGAGAGAAATTTCCCTGGAAAAGACTAAAGGATAAAAAAATTGGAATTTGGTATAAAAAAACAAGAGTAAAAAAAATTACTGAAAAAGACAGAATGGAAAAGTTATTTTTTAGTAATTTACATAAAATTGGGTATCGTTATTTTAATAAAAATAAAAGATCAAAAAAAGATATTTTTATTATTAAAACATTCCAGAGAAGGTTTATACCTAAAAACGTGACTGGAATGGTAGACCAAAAAACCTTTAAAATTAGCCAATTTTTAACTAATTAAACTACAAAATACTTGATTTTTAGGTATTTTATCATTAAGTATTTGTTGCCAGATAGTTGGACTGTCGCTGTTAAACATTTTAATAGAGGAAAGTCCGGGCTCCGTAAAGACACAGTGCCAGTTAACGGCTGGCGGAGGTGACTTCAGGGATAGTGCCACAGAAAATAAACCGCCTAATCAAGGCAAGGGTGAAACGGCGAGGTAAGAGCTCACCGGTTTTTTGGTAACAAAAAACGCACGGCAAACCCCACTGGGAGCAAGGTTAAATAGAGAAGACACTGCATAAAAATGCTAAAAATAGTCTTTAATTAGTCTTCTGGGTTAACCGCTTGAGCTTGAGTGTGAATTCAAGTCTAGAGAAATGACATCTTAAATGACAGAACCCGGCTTATAGACTATCTGGCAAAATTTATATCCTTCCCTAAATGTTCTATATTTGTACTATTTTGCTATAAAACATAAATATTGACTATTTTATTAAAACCCATACTATCCCAAATAATCCCAAAACGGAGGGTGATTTGAAAAAGATTATTAGGCAAAAGGGTTTTAAAAACAATGTTTTTATCAAGTTACGAAAACAAATTAGACAAGAAAGGAAGGGTATCAGTGCCTGCTACTTTTAGATCTTACTTAACTGCCA
>CACKXA010000017.1 GCA_902604055.1 uncultured Pelagibacteraceae bacterium
ACAGATATACTCAATGTTTCAATTAAAGGTGATGGGAAAAATCCAAAAAAAATTACAAGAAAAGCTAAAGAGCCTAACATCGTTATTTCAAATTTATTTATATCTTTCAAATTTTTAATGTTTTCATTGTTGATTTTTCCAAATATCACTCTTTTTGTTAACCACAACATGTATGCGGCACCTAAGATAACTCCAACTGTTGCTAACATCGCTACGATATAGTTTTTCTGGAAACTTCCTGTTAAAACTAAAAATTCTCCCAAAAAACCAGTAGTTCCAGGCAATCCTAATGCTGCTAAAGCAAAAATTATAAATAAAAAAGAATACTTTGGTATATAATTAACTAATCCTCCATAACTTCTAATTAACCTTGAGTGTACCCTATCGTAAATGACACCGACGCAAAGAAAAAGCGCAGCAGAAATCAATCCATGACTTATCATTTGAAATATGCTTCCCTCAACCCCTTGCTTAGTAAAAGTAAAAATGCCTAATGTAACATAACCCATATGAGCAACTGAAGAGTATGCTATTAATTTTTTCATATCTTCTTGCATTAACGCTATTAAAGAAGTGTAAATAATTGCAATTATACTTAATGAATAAATAAGTGGTGTAAAAAACTCTGAAGCAAAAGGAAACATTGGAATTGAAAATCTTAAAAAACCGTAACCAGCCATTTTTAAAAGTATTGCAGCTAAAATGACTGAACCAGCTGTGGGTGCTTCAACGTGAGCATCAGGCAACCATGTATGAACTGGCCACATTGGAGTTTTAACAGCAAAGGAGCTAAAAAAAGCTAACCATAATAGATTTTGATATTCCTTAGGTATTTTTATTTCATATATTTGTGTAATATCAGTAGTGCCAGTCAACCAGTAAATAACAATAATCGCTACAAGCATTAAAACTGATCCTAACAAAGTAAAAAGAAAAAATTTAAAGGCTGAATAAACTCTTTTAGGCCCTCCCCAAACTCCTATAATTAAAAACATAGGAATAAGCCCTGCTTCAAAAAATAAATAGAAAATTACTAGATCAAGAGAACAAAAAACTCCTATCATGAAAGTTTCTAATACTAAAATTGCTATTAGAAATTCTTTTACTCTGTCTTTAACACTGTTGATACATGAAAATATACATATTGGAGTTATAAAAGTTGTCAATACAATAAAAAGAATGGATATACCATCTACTCCCAATTTAAATTTTATAAAATCATTGATCCAAGACTTTTCTTCAATAAATTGAAAATCTGAGGAATTTAAATCTAAAGAATACCAAAGAAATAAAGAAAGAATAAAAGTTGCAATACTAGAAAATAGAGAAATATAAATTGCTCCATTGTTTTTTTTATCTTTAGATAAGAAAATAAATAAAGAACTTATTAAAGGTAGAAAGATTAACGTAGATAATATTGGAAAATTCATCTTAATTTAAAATTAAATAAGTTAATAATATTGATAAACCTATCAACATAACGAAGGCATAATCATATATAAAACCAGTTTGAAATCTTCCAGCTTTATTTGCTATCAGTTTCACTAATTTTGAAATCCCGTCTGGACCAAATCTGTCTATGGTGCCTAGATCTCCTTTCTTCCAAAAAAAAGAGCCAATTCTTTTTGCAGGAGTTACGAAAATAAAGTCATACAATTCATCTATATACCATTTGTTGAGTAAAAAATTATAAAGTGGCAAATTTGTATTTTTAAAACTTTCTAAAATTTTTGTGTTATAAATAAAATAATAAAATGACAACGGTATAGCTAAAGTTACCAATAAAGGTGTAATTATCAGAAACCATAAAGGAACTTGTTCGTGTTTAATTTCTTCCAGAAAGAAAATAGAGGATTGCCAAAATTCATTGTGGTGAAGACCTATTAAAGTTTCTTTAAAGATATAACCAGCAAATACTGCACCAACTGCAAGTAAAAATAGTGGTAATAACATTATAAGTGGAGACTCGTGAGTATCATTGATCGGAATTTGTTTATTGTTATACGATCCATGAAAAGTTTTAAAAAATAATCTCCATGAATATATTGAAGTTAATAATGCAGTCAAAATTCCTACAACAACAACATAATTTCCTAACGGTGATTTGCTTAAATACGCAAATTCTATGATTGCATCTTTAGAATAAAATCCAGATAAAAAAGGGAAACCTGTTAATGCTAAGGTTCCAATTAACATGAAAATATATGTGTAAGGAAGTTTTTTTCTAACTCCTCCCATATTTCTTATATCTTGTTCATCTTTAAATGCATGTATCACTGATCCGGATCCTAAAAATAGTAAAGCTTTAAAAAAAGCATGAGTAAAAAGATGGAACATTGCTACATGATAAGCTCCTACTCCTGCTGCAAAAAACATGTAACCTAGCTGACTGCATGTTGAATAAGCTATAATTCTTTTAATATCATTTTGGACAAGGGCTACTGAAGCTGCAAATATTGCAGTTATCATCCCAATCAGTGTCACTAAATTTAAAGCTGTCTGAGAATATTCAAATAACGGTGAACATTTGACTACAAGAAAAACTCCTGCGGTTACCATAGTAGCTGCGTGTATTAAAGCCGAAACTGGTGTAGGCCCCTCCATTGCATCAGGTAACCAAGTATGAAGAAAAAATTGGGCAGACTTTCCCATTGCTCCAATAAATAAAAACACACAAATTAAAGTAATTAAATTTATTTCAAAACTAAAAAATAAAAATTTATTTTCTAAAAATTGAGGCGTTAATTCAAAGACTTCATTAAAATTTATTGTACCAAAATAAAAAAAAATTAAGAATATTCCAATAGCTAAACCAAAATCACCAACTCTATTTACAATAAAAGCTTTTATGGCTGCATTATTTGCTGAATTTTTTTTATACCAAAATCCAATTAACAAGTATGAACATAAGCCAACTCCCTCCCAGCCAAAGAATAATTGTAAAAAATTATCCGAAACTACAAGAGCTAACATAGAAAAAGTAAAAAGAGACAGGTAGGACATAAATCTTGGCTTGTGGGGATCGTGACTCATATATCCAATCGAATAAATATGAACTAGTGCAGAAACAAAGGTTACAACAACAAGCATTATTGAGCTTAAAGGGTCTATATTAATTGACCAATTTGCAACAAATTTGCCAGAGCTTAACCATTCAAAAATTTTATAATTACCATATGAATTATTGTTAATTCCTTCCCAAAAAATGAAGAAAGATAGAATTGCGGACAAACTAACAAATACACTAGTAGTAATTTCTGAAAAATATTTTGTTAATGATTTGCCTAAATAACCAATTATAGAACCTACTAATGGAAGAAAAACAATCGCGTATTCCATTTATCCTTTCATACCATGAATATCTTCAACTCTAATAGATCCTTTATTCCTATAATAGATAACAATTATTGCTAAACCAATCGCAGCTTCAGCCGAAGCTACCGTTAAAGTAAGCATAGTAAATATTTGACCTACTATGTCTCCTGAAAAAATTGAAAAAGAAATTAAATTAATATTTACAGCAAGAAGAATTAGTTCAATTGACATTAAAATTACGATTACATTTTTTCTGTTTAAAAAGATACCCATTACGCCTAAGAAAAAAATAATTGCGCCTAAAGATAAGTAATGGCCTAAACCAATTTCAATCATCTATTTTTACACCTTTGTTTGAGTCAACTTCTTTAAGTTCAATAGAAGACTCGGGACTTCTAGAAATTTGTTTGAAGTAACTTTGTTTTTTTACTCCCGATCTTTCTCGAAATGTAAGCAATATAGCTCCAATCATTGATAATAAAAGTATAACCCCAGCTAATTGAAAATATAAAATATAATCTGTATACATTACCAGACCAAGTTGATGAGTATTAGATATACTAGATATATCTAAAGTACTGCTCGACATTAAATTATCTTTGTATTTCCAGCCTCCAACTACGACTAATAACTCAAAGAATATTAAAACACTTACGATTAAACCTGTAGGCAAATGAGTAGATTTTTTTCCAATAAACCATGATTGTTTTTGCTCAGCAACATTTAACATCATTACAACAAACAAAAATAAAACTGCCACTGCGCCTACATATACGATTAGAATAATCATGCCTAAAAATTCGGCTCCAACCATTATAAATAAACAACCAACTGAAATAAAATCTAGAATTAAAAAAAAAACAGAATTAATAGTATTTCTAGAAGTGATCACCATTAGAGAAGAAAAAATTGCTATAATTGAAAAAAAATAAAAAAAAATAGAGTGAGCTATCATTTACCTATAAGGTTTATCTAATTTTATATTTTTAGATAAAACAGACTCCCATCTGTCACCATTATCAAGAAGTTTTTGTTTATTGTAATAAAGTTCCTCTCTACTTTCAGTCGCAAACTCAAAATTTGGTCCCTGTACAATAGCATCTACTGGGCATGACTCCTGACATAAACCGCAATAAATACATTTTAACATATCAATATCATATCTAGTAGTTTTTCTACTTCCGTCAGATCTCTCAGTAGACTCAATTGTAATTGCTTGAGCTGGGCATACTGCCTCACATAACTTACAAGCTATACATCTTTCCTCTCCATTTGGATATCTCCTTAAAGCATGCTCACCTCTCATCCGAGGACTTATTGATCCTTTTTCAAAAGGATAGTTAATTGTTTTTGATTTTTTGAACATCTCTTTGACTGCCATAAGCAAACCTTTAATAAACTCTACGAGAAAAATTGTTTTAATTATCCTTCCTAAATTCATTAGAAATTTCCTTTTGGTAATTTATCAAAGTAAAATAGAAAACTTGCTGTTAAAACTAAATATATAAGAGAAAAAGGTAAGAATATTTTCCAGCCTAATCTCATTAGTTGATCGTATCTATATCTTGGTACTATAGCTTTTATTAATGCAAATAAAAAAAATAAAAATAAAATTTTAAGTATCATCCATATTGGAGCAGGCACAATATTTATTGGATAAATATCAACAATTGGTAGCCACCCTCCCAAAAATAAAATAGCTCCCATAGCACACATTAATAAAATATTTGCGTACTCTCCTAACCAAAACATTGCATACATCATTCCTGAATATTCTGTCTGGTACCCTGCTACTAATTCAGCTTCTGCTTCAGGAAGGTCAAATGGCGGTCTGTTAGTCTCAGCCAATGAGGAGATAAAAAAAATAACAAACATTGGAAATAATGGAATAATATACCATAAGTCTTTTTGAGCTATGACAATATCATTAAGATTTAAAGACCCAACGCATAGAAGTACATTTATTATTATTATACCAATTGAAACTTCGTAAGAAACCATTTGTGCAGCAGATCTAATTGCACCTAAAAATGGATATTTAGAATTGGAAGCCCAACCTCCCATAATTATTCCGTATACTCCAAGTGAAGAAACCGCAAACAAGTATAATATTCCTACATTTATATCCGCAAGCACAAGCTTTTCACTCATTGGTATTACTGCCCATGCTATAAGAGCCAAAGTCATAGTTATTATTGGTGCTATTATGAATACAGTTTTATTAGCACTAGCAGGAATAATTATTTCTTTAAAAATATATTTTAGTGCATCAGCTAAAGTTTGAAAAAGGCCAAAAGGACCTACAACATTTGGGCCTTTTCTTTTTTGAACTAAACCCCAAACTCTTCTGTCTAGCCAAACAATCATGGCTACAGATACTAATATTGGTATTAGTAAAAATAAAATTTTGTAAATTTCTTGACCAAGAATTTGAAAAATTTCCACCATAAATTTTAACCTGTCTTTTTAACTTTTTTACTAATTTGACGACATTCACTCATTGTCTTAGATGCTCGAGATATAGAGTTTGAATAATAATAGTCTAAAGGATTAATTGTTATTTCTTCGTTAATAAATTTTGAGCTCTCTTCTACCTCTTTAACTAATTTTCTCTCTGGAAGATCATTTATATTAGTAAAATTTAAAACTTTTTCAAACACCTCTTTTCTTAGAGATTCAAATTTGAAAGTATCATTTTTTTTATCAAGTTTCTTTAAAATTAAATTAAATATCTTCCAATCCTCTTTTGACTCACCTATAGGGTAAGAAGCTTTTCTACATTCTTGAATTCTCCCTTCTAAATTTTCATATAAAGCATTTTGTTCTGTATATGCTGCGTTAGGCAAAACTATATCTGCAATTTCAGCTCCTCTATCTCCATGACTTCCTTGATAAACAATAAATTCTTTATTCTTTTTAAATTCTAAATTGTCAGAACCTAAAAGATATAAAAACTTAAATTTACCATCATTTAATTTATCAAAAAAAGAATAATCATTTTTATTAGGTAAAACTTTAAGATCTATTAGTCCTACCGTTGAAGCATTTTGAGTTAAAATATTCAATGCATTCCAGTCCTTGGAAATAAAACTATTATCATTTAAAAATTTTTTTATTGATTCAAAAATGTATTTTCCACTTTTTAAACCTAAGGCTGACTCTCCAATAATAATTATAGGTTTTTTTGATGATAGTAATTTTTTTGAAAAGTTGCTTTCTTTATTTATTAACTTTGAAATATCTTTTGTGCTATTGCCAATTATCGTATAATTATATGTAAGATCTCCAGGATTACCAATGGAAAAAACAGGTAAACTATTTTTTACAAATGCTTTTCTTATTCTGGCGTTTATCATTGTTGCCTCGTGTCTTGGATTTGCTCCAATCAACAATATTAGGTCTGATTCCTCAATACCTTGAATAGAAGAATTAAAGATATAATTCATTTTTTCATTTGTATTTATATAAAATTTCTTTTCTCTTAACTCCAAGTTTTGACTATTAAACTTTTCAAATAATTTTTTAAAAGCTAATGCGTTTTCTAAGCCAATCATATCACCTAAATGACCTGCAATCTCATTTGGATTAGTTTCTTTTATTTTGCTTATCATTAAATCTAAAGCTTCATCCCAATTGGATTTTTGAAGTTTGTTATTTTTTTTTATATAAGGAACATCCAATCTTTGTTTCAAAAGACCGTCACAAGAATATCTTGATTTATCAGATATCCATTCTTCGTTAATTTCATTGTTAAGTCTTGGTAATACTCTTTTTACTTCCCAATTATATGTATCAACTCTTATATTTGATCCTACTGCGTCCATAACATCTATGCTCTCTGTTTTTTTTAATTCCCAAGGTCTAGCCTCAAAGGCATAGGGTTTTGAAGTTAAAGCACCAACAGGACACAAATCTATTACATTTGCAGAAAGTTCGGACTCCATCGACTTTTCTAAATAAGTTGTAATTTCCATATTTTCACCTCTTCCAATTGCTCCTATTTCTGGAACTCCCGCAACTTCGGTCGCAAATCTTACACATCTAGTGCAATGAATACACCTTGTCATTTGAGTCTTTATTAATGGACCCATATATTTTTCTTTGACAAACCTTTTGTTTTCTACAAACCGTGATTTATCAACTCCATAGTACAAAGATTGATCTTGTAAATCACATTCTCCACCTTGGTCACAAACAGGACAATCCAACGGATGATTTGCTAATAAAAATTCCATTACTCCTTTTCTAGCCTTTTCTACAAAAGAGGTATTAGTTTTAATATTCATTCCTTCAGCTGCTGGCATTGCACATGATGCTATAGGTTTTCCAGATTTTTCCATTTCTACCAAACACATTCTACAATTTCCTGCTATAGATAATTTTTCGTGGTAACAAAATCTCGGTATTTCTACATCAGCTAATTCGCATGCTTGTAGGACTGTCATACCTTTTTCAAACTCAATTTCTTTGTCATTTATGATAATTTTAGGCATTTTTATTTTCTAATAAATGTTGATCTACTAAATAAGGATTGTTAACTTTTTTCTTTACTAACGGTTCGCCTCTACATCTGCTGTCAATCTCTTTTCTAAAGTGTCTTAATAATCCTTGCACTGGCCAGGCAGAGCCCTCCCCAAATGCACAAATAGTATGTCCCTCTATTTGTTTGGTAACATCCTCTAATAAATCTATATCGCTATAAGTTGCTTTTCTTTTAGCTACTCTATCTAAGATTCTCCACATCCATCCTGATCCTTCTCTGCAAGGTGTGCATTGGCCACAACTCTCATGCTTATAAAATCTTGCTATTCTGGCCATGCAAGAAATAATATCTTGTTGTTTGTTTATAACTACAACCCCCGCAGTGCCTAAACCACTTTTATTTGCAATTAAAGAATCAAAATCCATAGTAATTGTATCGCATACTTTTTTTGGTAACAGAGGCATCGAAGATCCTCCAGGAATTACAGCTTGAAGATTATTCCAGCCACCAATTACACCTCCTGCATGTTTTTCTATTAAATCTTTTAGAGGTATTCCCATCTCCTCTTCTACATTACAAGGAGTGTTTACATTCCCAGATATACAAAATATTTTAGTTCCAGTGTTTTTTGGTTTTCCTAAAGAAGCAAACCATTTACCGCCTCTTCTTAAGATTGATGGTACAACTGCAATAGTTTCAACATTGTTAACAATGGTTGGACAGCCATATAAGCCAACTAAAGCAGGAAAAGGAGGTTTTAATCTTGGTTGACCTTTATTGCCTTCCATACTTTCTAGTAAAGCTGTTTCTTCTCCACAAATATAAGCACCAGCTCCATAATGAATATGAATATCGAAGTTCCATCCAGATCCACAAGCATTTTTTCCTAAAAATTTTTTTTCATATGCCTGGTTAATTGCTTCTTGTAATCTTTTGCCCTCGTTAAAATATTCTCCTCTAATATATATGTAACAAACATGTGCATTAACTGCGAACCCTGCAATTAAACAACCTTCAATAAGTTTTTGGGGTTCAAATCTTAAAATATCTCTGTCTTTACAAGTTCCTGGTTCAGACTCATCAGCATTAATAACTAAATAATGAGGTCTAGAGCCTACTTCTTTTGGGGCAAATGACCATTTCAGTCCTGTTGGAAAACCTGCTCCTCCTCTTCCTCTTAACTCTGAAGCTTTAATTTCCTCTATTATCCATTCCCTGCCTTTTGAAATGATTTCTTTAGTATTATTCCAGTCTTGTCGTTCAATGGCGTCATTAATATTCCAACCATAACTGTTATAAAGATTTTTAAATATCTTATTATCTTCTTTAAGCATGTTGCTCTCCATTAGTAGACTTTATCTTTTCAGGAGAGGTACTTTTACGTCCTCTATAGGATCCAGGCTTTAAAGGTTTGTCTTTAATTAAAGAATTCAAAATCTCAATTGTACTTTTTTCGTCTAAATCCTCGTAGTAATTATCATTTATTTGCATCATTGGTGCATTAACGCATGCTCCGAGACATTCAACCTCTACCCATGAGCAATCACCTTTTTTTGATAATTCATTTTCATTAGGAGATATTTTTTCTTTGCACAATTTAACAAGCTTATCAGCTCCACGTATCAAGCAGGGTGTTGTTGTACATACTTGAATAAAATGTTTCCCGACAGGAGCAAGATTATACATAGTATAAAAAGTTGCAACTTCATAAACTGAAATATAGGGCATAGATAAAAGTTTACCAATATATTTCATTGCAGCTAAAGGTATCCAGTTATTATTTTGTCTTTGGGCTAAATATAGTAAAGGCATAACAGCACTTTTCTTATTTTTTTTTGGATATCTTTTTAAAATAATATCAACTTGTTCAAGATTTTTTTTGTTAAAATTAAAATCTGAAGGTTGATCTTTATGTACTTTTTTTAAACTCATCTATCTACCTCTCCAAAAACTATATCCAAAGAACCTAATACTGCTGGTACGTCAGCTAACATATGTCCACGAATTAAATAATCCATTGCTTGTAAATGTGAAAAACCTGGAGCTCTTATTTTACATCTATAGGGTTTACTGCTGCCATCAGAAATTAAATATACGCCAAACTCTCCTTTAGGTGCTTCTACTGCTGTGTAGACATTGCCTCTTGGAACTCTGTACCCCTCAGTAAATAGTTTAAAGTGATGTATCAAAGCTTCCATAGATTGTTTTAAATCCTCTCTCTTTGGAGGAGATATTTTCCCGTCTATAGACTTAATAGGTCCTTTTGGAAGTTTTTCTATACATTGCAAAATAATTTTCACACTTTCACGCATTTCCTCTATTCTGCACAAATATCGATCATAACAATCACCATTTTTTTCCTATTGGTATTTTAAAGTCTAATTCTTTGTAGATTTCATAAGGTTGGGATTTTCTTAAATCCCAAGGAATTCCTGAGCCTCTAAGCATTACACCTGAAAAACTATGATCAAGAGCCTCTTGTTTGGAGACAATTCCTATCTCGACGTTTCTTTGTTTAAAAATTCTG
This sequence comes from uncultured Pelagibacteraceae bacterium, assembly GCA_902604055.1. GTDB lineage: Bacteria > Pseudomonadota > Alphaproteobacteria > Pelagibacterales > Pelagibacteraceae > Pelagilacustribacter. The sequence continues at coordinate 10,326 of CACKXA010000017.1, forward strand.
TTATCAGTTAACAATCCTTCTAAGTCATCTATAATTTTTGGAAAAGTTCTACAGAATTTTTCGATATCTTCAACTAATTTTAAAGGTATGTCTTGGTTGACACCTCCTGTTCTAAAATAATTAGCATGTAGTCTTGACCCAGAAGCCCTCTCATAGAAAGTCATTAATGTTTCTCTTTCTTCAAAACCCCAAAGAGATGGAGTTAAAGCTCCAACATCGAGTGCTTGTGTAGTAACATTAAGTATATGACTTAAAATTCTACCGATTTCACAGAAAATTACTCTGATATACTTCGCTCGAATAGGAATATCTATTTTTAAAAGCTTTTCTGCAGCTAAAGCAAAAGCATGTTCTTGATTCATTGGGGCAACGTAATCTAGTCTGTCGAAATAAGGTAAAGCTTGAGTGTAAGTTTTTTGTTCAATTAATTTCTCTGTACCTCTATGTAATAAACCGATATGAGGATCAGCTTTTTCAACTACTTCTCCATCTAATTCTAAAATAAGTCTTAAAACACCATGAGCAGCTGGATGTTGCGGGCCGAAATTTAGACTCATTGATTTAGTTTTTTTTGTCATATTTTTCAGATTTTTTTACTTCTTTAATATAATTTGTTCCCTCCCATGGACTTTCAAAATCAAAATTTCTATAATTTTGCTCCAGCTTTACGGGTTCATAAATAACCTTTTTTTCTTTTTCACTGTATCTAACCTCATTAAAACCGGTTAAAGGAAAATCCTTTCTTAAAGGATGACCTTTAAAACCGTAATCTGTTAATATTCTTCTTAAATCAGGGTGGTTTTTGAATTTTACACCATACATATCGAACACCTCTCTCTCCATCCAATTAGCTGATGGAAAGATTTTTGTAATTGATGATATTAATTGTTCTATTTGAAATTTTATTAATAGTTTTAAACGAATATTATTTTCATGTGATAAAAAAAGATAAACTAAATTAAAACGTTTTTCGTCTTCCGGATAATCTACTCCAGCAATATCGATTAATTGTCTAAACTTACAATTTTCATCCGATTTTAAAAATTGTATAACTTCAATAAGATCTTTTTCATCTATTTCAATCATAAGCTCTTCAAATTCTACTGATGATTTTTTAATCTTAGTTGTTAATTCAGAATTAATTTTTGTTTCAATTTTTTTTAAAATTTCCATAATATTATCTTTGTAATGTACCCTCTCTTCTTATCTTTTTTTGGAGTTGTAAAATTCCATATAAAAGCGCTTCAGCCGAAGGAGGACATCCAGGAATATAAATATCTACTGGCACAATTTTATCACAGCCTCTTACAACTGAGTAAGAATAATGGTAATACCCTCCTCCATTTGCACAACTTCCCATTGATACAACGTATCTTGGTTCTGGCATTTGGTCATAAACTTTTCTTAAAGCTGGAGCCATTTTATTTGTTAACGTTCCTGCTACGATCATTACGTCAGATTGTCTTGGTGATGCTCTTGGTGCTGCACCAAATCTTTCAAGATCATATCTTGGCATTGAGGTTTGCATCATTTCAACAGCACAACAAGCTAAACCAAAAGTCATCCAGTGTAATGATCCGGTTCTAGCCCAATTTATTAAATTTTCAGAAGTTGTTGTTATAAACCCTTTTTCCGCAAAATTTTTAGC
>CACKXA010000018.1 GCA_902604055.1 uncultured Pelagibacteraceae bacterium
TTTTTCTATTTCCTTAATTGCAATATTATAATTTTCCTCATATTCTTTAAAAACTAAGCCAGTTAATAGTAGCGCAGTTAATATTTCCAATTTTTTTGAGAAGTTTTTTTCGAATTTGATATTTTTTTTAAGATGATTGGCTTGAAGAATAATGCTGGTAAGAAAATTTCTTTTAAATTCAAACAAACCGTTGCTCAGTATAATATCTGAATTAAGTACCCAGCTTATAATTCTCTTACTTAAAACAGAACTCTCCCAAATATTTTTTCTATATTTAGAATGTTTTAGAATCCAAAGATTTATTATCTTTTGCAATGTTTTGCCGTCATTTTTTCTATCAATCAAATTTAACCATAAAAAATTATGTAATTCTTTAAGTCCTCTAGTATTTTTATGTCTAACCCAAAGTATATTTGGATCAATTTCACTAATTTTAAATGAATATTTTTTATAATTAGTAATAAATGATAGTAAGAAGGGGTTAGGTTGAAAATAAAATTGTTGCGGAGTTTTAGAAATTAATGATTTATTGTAATAACTAGTAGAAAAATATATTTTTTTAAAAAATTTAATTAAACTTATTTGGATTGCTAAAAAGTAAAAATAGATACTTTTTAATTTAAACATCTATTAATTTGTTCTAAGAATTCCTATATTCTTTTTTAAATCACCTCGGTTTTCTTTAAAAATAGTAGAGCCAGAGACTAAAACATTAGCCCCAGCTTTTTTTGCTTGTATACAATTATCAAAATTTATTCCACCGTCTATTTCTATTTCTGTCTGTAATTTTTTTTCATCAACAAGGTTCTTAATTTTTTTAGTTTTTTCTAAAACTTCTGGCATAAATTTTTGACCTCCAAAACCTGGTTCGACACTCATTATTAAAATTAGGTCTACTTGATCAATATATTTTTCAATTAAATCTATCTTAGATTTAGGTTTTAGTGATATGCCGACTTTTTTACCTTCCTTCCTTATTAAATTAATTGTATCAGAAATGTTTGGAGTTGCTTCTGGATGAAAAGTGATTATATCTGCCCCGGCTTTAGCAAAATCTTGAATAAACTTGTCTACAGGAGATATCATTAGATGAACATCGAATGTTTTCTTTGTAAGTGGTCTTAATTTTTTAATCACTTCTGGTCCTATTGTTAAGTTTGGAACAAAATGACCGTCCATTACGTCTATGTGTATATAGTCTGCCCCAGCTTTTTCGAGTGCAATAACCTCTTCGCCTAATTTACTAAAATCTGCAGAGAGAATTGAAGGAGATATTTTTATCTGGGCACTCATAATTTACTTATATTTTAATCAGTAAATTTGTCAAAAAAATAAACTGTTAATTAAAAAGTTGGTAAAGTTGTTTCGAAAAATCACTCTCTAACGGAAAAGCTAACATACCCCAAACATCGTAGCCAAGTAGGTAAGGCATAGCATAAAACCTGAATAAGTAAAAAAACCAAGCTACATAGAGCGCTATAAATCCTCCAAATAAGAAACTTGGAGTAATAGGTTTAAACAGTTTGATTATTGGATTAGTATACTTCACAAAAACCTTCATGAAGAAAAATGTAGAGTCTTCTCTTTGAAAAATGTTCATTGCAGCTCTTCCTATCAAAGTCCACATTATCATTCCTAGTATGTAATCTAAAAAAATTGCCCAAGTAGGTATCATAGTTAAACAATATCATTATTTAGGTAAAAAAAAGGGGCGAAAAAATCGCCCCTTTTAATTTTTAAAGTTCTTAAACTAGTGTTGTTTACCTAAGATTGCTTTACCTGTAGGTATTCTAGTATCGTCTACCATTTTTTGAGTAGCTGCATCTGGTTCTTTAGTCATTAAACTAACGACTATCATTACAACTAAACAAATTGGTGCACCGATTAAACCAAATCTTAAGTGGTCAATACCCAAGAAAGGAGTATTTACACCACCGAAAATTGGAACTGAAAACTTAGGATATACCCATAACAAGTATAATAATCCTGAAAGTATTCCAGACATTATTCCGGCAATTGCACCAGCTCTAGTAGCTCTCTTCCACCATACACCAAGTACAAGTGGGAAGAATAGACCAGACATTGCAAAGTCAAATGCCCAAGCAACCGATCCTAAGATACTTGTTAACCTAAATGAGGCTATATAAGCACCAGCGGCACCGATTATTACTAGAAGTACACGAGCAACTAATAGTCTCTTAGCTGTATCAGCTTTTGGATCAATGATTTTGTAGTAAATATCATGTGATAAAGCATTTGATATCGCTAGAACTAATCCATCAGCAGTTGACATAGCAGCAGCCATACCACCAGCAAACACAAGTCCAGAGATTACAAACGGTAGCCCTGCTACTTCTGGAGTAGCTAATACTACAACGTCACCTCTCATGAACCATTCGTTCAACTGAAGTATACCGTCACCATTAAAGTCTGCGATGAATACTTGTTTTACAGAAGACCAGTTTTTAACCCACTCTATATTTTGAACTTCAGAAATAGATTTTCCGATAATTCCAGTAGGTAAGTTTGGATCCATTAAAGCAAGTTTAGACAAAGTTGCTAACATTGGAGCTGATGAGTAAAGCAAGAAGATAAAGAATAGCGACCATGCTACTGATTTTCTCGCTGCTCTAACAGAAGGAGTAGTAAAGTATCTCATTAAAATATGAGGCAACGATGCAGTTCCTACCATCATACAAATCGCTAACGATAAGTATTTCCATACAGCCATTCCACCTTCAGGTACTCCAGAGTGAGATCCAGAGATATATTTCAATCCTCCTGGTACCCCAGCTGCTTTCATATCTGCGGCGCTGTTTTTAACTAGTCCAAATTGTTGTTCAAGTTCGCCCAATCTTGCAACTTCATCACCTAACATTAAGTGAGGGAATACTCCTCCACCTACTTTAGAACTAATCCAGAATACTGGAAGTAGATATGCGATGATTAATACAATGTATTGAGCTACCTGTGTCCATGTAACGGCTCTCATTCCGCCTAACATAGAACAGATTAAGATACTAATTAGACCAACCCAAACTCCTAGTTCGAATGGAATACCTAGTGCTCTTGAAGCAATTGTTCCCGTAGCGTTAATTTGTGCAGTTACATAAGTAAATGAAGCTATGAAAAGCACGAATACAGAGCAAGCTCTTACGAGATTACCACCATATCGTGTTCCGATAAAATCAGGCACTGTGTAACATCCAAATTTTCTTAAGTACGGAGCCATTAAAGTTGCTACAAGTACATAACCACCTGTCCAACCAACCAAGAAAGCCATATAGGTATAGCCTCCAAAGTATACTCCTCCTGCTAATGCTACGAATGATGCACCTGACATCCAGTCAGCTGCAGTTGCCATCCCGTTAAATACGGTTGGCACTTGTCTTCCAGCAACATAGTAAGCATCTACTTGGATCGTTCTTGATAAATAACCAATAAAGGCATAAATCAATACGGTGAATGCAACAAACATCACTCCGATGTTTTTTGCAGATACACCCGCTTGCTCAGCAATAGCCATTATCAAAATGAATACTGCGAAACCTCCAGTGTAGAGACCATATATTTTTGGAAGATTTTTTATAAATCCACCTTTCATGTCCATCATTTAGTCCTCCTCTCTTTCTGAGAACCCATGTTCTTCGTCGATCTTCTCTTGTTTGTTGGCAGTCCAAAACAGCATTACTACGAAAGCAAGAAGTGATCCTTGTGCCGTCATATAATATGCTAATGGGTACCCAAGAAAAGACATCGTGTTTAGTTCAGAACCAAACATAAAAATGACTAATGAGAAGAAAGCCCAAAGAACCAATGTTACTATCATATGGTTTTTGGTTTTCGCCCAATATGCGTCTTTGTTTGACATATTTCCCCCTTTTTTAACTTTTTACGTAAAAAGTATTAATTAATGTCGAGATAATACCCATATGTTCGTTAATTTAAAGAGAAAAAAGGCCTCCAAAAACCACTATGAAATGCTACAAAGTACTATAATAAAGGACTTTTTGAATACAACGTGAAATTGAATCTTACAAAATTTTTAGAAACCCTCAAAATAGTGGGTGAATACTTTTTTCCCGTAAAAAAGATCACTAGTAAATTTAAAACAATAAGTTCAAAGAAAGATCTGCAAAATTTTGTTCAAGAAAGATCTGCGCACGTAACGCAGACTACACTTTACGGTTATTTGAAAACCAGAATTGGAACTAGATATGTTGCAATGCTCGAAGATGAAAAATTTGCAGAGTCCATAAATATAGCAAAGTGGAATATCTATGTTGTAGCAATTTCTGATTTAACTTTTTATGTATTTTCGTTCTTAACTGACCAAAAAAATTTAAAGCAAAACGATGCTCAAGAAATATTTGATAATATAATTAAGGAAGAAATTAATAATGGCTTAAAAGAAAAAATTTATAAAAATGCTAAAGAGAATTTTATTAAAAAATGTCAAACTATTAATTGGCAGAAGTATTATAAAAACAATCCATTTAAAGAGAGTGGATTAGCTTTATATGAGTGGTCCCCTATTGCTGATGAACTAAAAATTTTAGACAAAGAAATAGTTTTAAACTCTATAAAATTAAAATGGAATCTTGTAGAAAATGATTTTAAAGAATTAACAAAAAATCTTAATTTTAATTAACCTTTATTATGTCTGTTTTGAATTAGTGACTCAACTACGCTTGGATCTGCCAATGTTGTAGTGTCACCCAAATTATCAGGTTCATTAGCTGCAATTTTTCTCAGTATTCTTCTCATGATTTTCCCAGATCGAGTTTTAGGTAAACCCGGAGCAAATTGAACTACATCAGGTGTTGCTATAGGACCAATTTGTTTTCTTACCCAAAGCTTAAGATCTCTTTCTAAATCTCCGGTAGCTTGTTCTCCAGCATTTAAAGTTACGTAACAATATAAACCATTACCTTTAATGCTGTGAGGAAAACCAACAACTGCTGCTTCTGCAACTTTTGAATGTGCAACAAACGCACTTTCTATTTCAGCTGTTCCTAAATTATGTCCAGAAACAATAATTACATCATCTACTCTTCCAGTAATCCAGTAGTAGCCATCTTTATCTCTTCTACACCCATCTCCTGTAAAATATTTACCATCATACTGAGAAAAATATGTATCAATAAATCTTTGATGATCACCGTAAACAGTTCTCATTTGTCCAGGCCAAGAGGTTGCCATACAAAGTCTTCCTTTACCCTCTTTTTTAATGACCTTACCGTCTTGATCGACTAAGACAGGTTTAATTCCATAAAATGGTTTTGTTGCTGAACCTGGCTTTAAATCTATAGCGCCAGGTTGAGGAGCAATTAGTATTCCACCAGTCTCAGTTTGCCACCAAGTGTCAACTATTGGGCATTTACTGTCTCCAACAACTTTATAATACCACATCCAAGCTTCGGGGTTGATAGGCTCCCCAACAGTTCCTAATAATTTTAAAGACTTCCTGCTTGTTTTTTTTACTGGCTTATCTCCTTCTCTCATCAAAGCTCTGATGGCAGTTGGAGCTGTATAAAATATATTAACCTTAAATTTATCTACTATTTGCCACCAACGAGAGTTGTCGGGATAGTTTGGAACTCCTTCAAACATTATTGTTGTAGCTCCGTTGGCTAATGGGCCGTAGATAATGTAACTATGTCCTGTGACCCATCCTATATCAGCAGTACACCAGTAGATGTCATTACTTTTGTAATCAAATATATATTGATGAGTCATTGATGCATAAACCATATAACCACCTGTTGTATGTAAAACACCTTTTGGTTTTCCTGTAGATCCAGAGGTATAAAGTATAAATAAAGGATCTTCAGCATTCATTTCTTCTGGGTCGCATTTGTTTGAAACTGATGAAATCATAGACTTATAAGAAACATCTCTCTCATTATCCCAATCAACTTGATTTCCAGTTCTCTCAACTACAACGCATTTTTTAATATCTGGGCATTGAGTAAGGGCTTCGTCAGCTATCTTTTTTAAAGGAATTATTTTTCCTCCTCTTACTCCCTCATCAGCAGTAATTAAATATTCAGATTCACAATCATTAATTCTAGTGGCTATAGAGTCTGGAGAGAAACCTCCAAAAATAATTGAATGAATAGCCCCAATCCTTGCACAAGCTAGCATTACATAAGCCAACTCAGGTATCATAGTGAGATAAATCGTAACTCTGTCACCTTTTTGAACACCAATACTTTTAAGCCCATTAGCAACTTTACAAACGTTTTGATGAAGTTCTTTATAAGAAATTTTCTTAGTATCAGCTGGATCGTCCCCAACCCAAATTATAGCAGTTTTTTTTGCATTCTTTTTTAAATGTCGGTCAATACAATTTGCAGAAGCATTTAATGTACCATCATAATACCATTTAATTTTTACTTCCTCTTTACTGTATTTTACATCTTTTATTTTTGTATATTTTTTTATCCAAGAAATTCTTTTACCTTCCTTGGCCCAAAACTTTTCGTTTTCTTTTATAGAAAGCCTATATTTTTTTTTGTATTTTGACTCATTAACGTATGCATGATTAGCCCAATTGTCTGAAACTTTAATTATAGTATTTCCATCACTATCTTTTGATTGAATCGGTGTTTTAGCTATACGTTTTTTCTTTGAGCTTGTTTTTCCTTTAGGCTTTTTTACTTTTCTGTTTTTTCTTTTAGGTCTTTTTACTTTTCTAATTCTTATTCTAGGTCTTTTTACTCTTCTAGTTTTTCTTCTAGATTTTTTTGATTTCTTTCTTTTTCTTTTTTTTGACACTAGGCCCTCCGAATAAATTTATTTAATCTTACCCATCTTACATATAATTTTCCAGCTTTTATAGTCTATAGGCATAACAGATAATCTGCTTTGTTTTATTAAAGGCAGATGAGAAATATCCTTGTTTTTTTTAATTTTTTCTAGTGATATTGGTGTGCTAAATTCCTCATCAAACCTAACCTGAACAGCTACAAATCTCTTTTTTTTGTCAGTTTTATCTATGAATGCTTCTTTAATAATCTTAACTACACCCACAATTTCTTTTCCGATGTTAGAGTGATAGAAAAAACACAAGTCCCCAAACTTCATTTTTTTAAGATTATTTCTTGCTTGATAATTTCTAACCCCATCCCAAGCCGCACCTTTTTTTCCAGCTTTTTTTTGCTGCGTGATAGACCAAACATCTGGTTCTGATTTTAATAGCCAATAATTTTTCAAAGCTTTAATCCTGGTCCTTTCATATACGGAGCGTTAATATCAAGGGGCCATCTAGACTTAGCAGAGACATCCATGTCATCAATTAATTTTTTTTTAAATCTTTTTATCCCAGCCCAAGCAATCATAGCGGCATTGTCACCACAAAATTTTAAATCAGGATAAAAGATTTTACAATTTACCTCCTTTGAAAGAATCTCTAGATTTTCTCTAATAGACTTATTAGCTGCTACACCACCAGCAACAACTAGTTTCACTTCTTTTTTTTTAGTTTTATTTTTAAATTCTTTAATAGCTATTTTCGTTTTTTTATATAAAATTTTATTAATCGTAAATTGAAAGGATGCTGCCAAACTATATTTTAACTTATCGTTACTAATTTTTTTTGACTCTCTTAAAACTGCAGTTTTCAAACCAGCAAAAGATAAATTACATCCTGCTCTATTTATTATTGGTTCAGGCAACTTAAATAAATTTTTATCTCCGAACTTAGAGAATTTTTCTACAGCAGGCCCGCCAGGGAAACCTAATCCTAACATTTTAGCTGTTTTATCAAACGCCTCGCCTAGAGCATCATCTATAGTAGTGCCTAATTGTTCATATTGATTTACATCCTTTACGATTAAATATTGAGAGTGACCACCTGAGATTAAAAGAAGTAAATAAGGAAATTCAATTTTAGTTTCTAAACCAGGACTCAAAGCATGCCCCTCCAGGTGATTTATTCCTAAAAACGGTTTTTTTGAAAAAGCAGCAATTGATTTACCTATATTCAATCCTACGGTCAGACAAACTATTAATCCAGGCCCAGCAGTTGCAGCAATTCCATCAATTTCTTCCAATGAAACTTTGCTATCTCTTAATGCTTTATCTACAATATATTCAATATTCTCCATATGTGCCCTTGCGGCTAATTCTGGAACTACGCCCCCATAAACTTCATGTTCTTTAATTTGACTTGAAACCACATTCGATAATACTTCAGCAGTCTCTGTTTTATTCTCTCTAATAACCGCTGCTGCTGTTTCGTCACAACTAGTTTCAATTCCTAAAAAAGTAATTTCTTTTTTCATTATTTAAGCCTAAAAATTAAAAGTATTATAAAATAAATTGATTAAATATATAAACTAATAATGAAAAAAATTACAATAGGAGCCAGAGGAAGCAAATTATCCCTTGCTTACGTAAAACGTGTTAAAAATCTCATTTTACAAAGTTCTAAAAATATAGGTATTGAGATAAAAACTATAAAAACCTCTGGTGACATTCATAAAGATAAAAAGCTTTCTGAAATAGGTGGAAAGAATTTGTTCTGTAAAGAGATTGAAGAAAATTTATTAGAAAATAATATTGATATTGCCTTGCACTCCCTTAAAGATATGGAGTCCGTAGAACATAATGATTTAATAATTGGCGCTTACATTGAAAGAAACGATCATCGGGATATTTTAATAGGCAGTAAAATAAAAAAAATATCTGATTTAAAAAAAAGAATAATTATCGGCTCGAGTTCGAAGAGAAGAGAATTGCAGCTTAAAAAGATTAGTAGAAATATTGATGTAGTTAATATTAGAGGAAATGTCGATACAAGAATTAAAAAGTTGGAGGATAAAGAATTTGATGCAATTATTTTAGCTGCGGCAGGAGTCAAAAGCTTGAACTTAAAAAATAAGATAAGTCTATTTTTTGAAACTAGCGAGATACTACCAGCGGTTGGACAGGGTATTGTGGCTTTACAGTGTAGAAAAAACGATAAACTAACTTTAGATATTATTAATAAGATTAATGATAAAGATTCGAGTCTATGCGCTATAGCAGAAAGAACAATGCTTAAAACAATTGGTGGTGATTGTGAAACTGCAGTAGGAGGGTTTGCAAAAATCACAAACAATATTTTGAAATTACAAGCCCAATTATTTTCAGATGATGGAAAGAATTGTTATAATTTTGAATTTTCAGGGCGTGATGATGAAGCTGTGAAAATTGGAAAAAGGGTTGGTATAAAATTACTAAGTCTGGCAGGAGATAAATACAAAAAAAAATGAATATTCTAATTACGCGACCATTAATAGATGCTGAAGACATTATGGGTAAACTTTTTTCTCTCGGTCACAAAATAATTCACATGCCAACTTTAAAAATTTTACCAAAAAAAATAGATCCAGTTAATGAGAGAGATTATGATGCTTTTGTTTTCACCAGTTCTAATGCAATTAGAAATTTAAGAGTTATTAATCAAGATAAAACTAAGCTGTGTTTCTGCGTCGGATCTATAACCGAAAAACTAGCTAGACTTAAAGGTTATAACAATACAATTTCTGCTGGTGGTACGGTCAACGCCCTAAAAAATTTAATTATCAATTCTAATCAGATCAATGAAAAATCTGAAATAGCATATTTTTGTGGTGATCACGTCTTTTCTGATTTAGAAAATGAACTTAAAAAAGAAGGTCTTAAATTAGATAAGATTATAAATTATACCTCAGAAAAAATAACTGATTTAAATGAAGAAAACAAAAAAATTATAACAAGTCATCCTCCTGACATAATCTTTGTTTATTCAACTAGAAGCGCTCAAAGTTTAATCACGATAGTAAAAAATTATTCTCTTCATCCTTTAATGACAGAGTCTAAAGTAATGTGTATAAGTAATAAGGTTTTAGATGAATTTAAAAAAGATGGTTGGAAAAAACTAGAAATTTTTGAACCCGGTGGGGAATTATTGAAAATAAATTAAAAGGAAAAGATAATGGATGTATTTAAAAATTTTACAGATTTATTTTTGGATGTTTGGAAAGAAGGTATTTCAGGCGTTAATATTTCTGAGATAGTTATAGCGTTAGGTATTTTTGTATTTTTCCTTTTTTTAAGAGGCATCTTTTCAAAATTTGTAATTAAACGTCTAGAAAAATATGTATCAAAAACAACAAATAAGTTTGACAATTCTTTGGTATCCTCTATGGAGGGCCCAGCCAAATTTTTTCCAATAGTTCTTGGTTTTTTTATAGCTACTAGCTATCTAACAATTGAAACTCGAGCTGCAGAATTTATAGAAACTATTAATCGATCTTTAATCACTATTTTAATTTTTTGGACATTCCATCAAATTATTGGACCGTTATCAGTTGTAATAAAAAGTGTGGGAGATTTATTATCTAGGGATTTAATAAATTGGATAATTAAAGCGGTTAAAGTTTTAATTTTTATTTTGGGTATTGCAGCAGTACTAGAGCTTTGGGGAATAAAAATTGGTCCAATCATTGCTGGCTTAGGATTATTTGGGGTAGCTGTAGCTTTAGGTGCTCAGGACCTTTTTAAAAATTTAATTTCTGGAATTTTGGTTTTAGTAGAAAGAAGGTTCAAAGTTGGCGATTGGATATATGTAGACGGAGTAATAGAAGGAGTGGTCGAAAATATTGGCTTTAGGTCTACTGTAGTTAGAAGATTTGATAAGTCTTTAGCAACCATCCCAAATTTTCAATTTGCTGAGAAAGCGGTAGTAAATAATTCTTTAACTACAAATAGACGAGTTAACTGGGTAATAGGATTAGAGTATAGAACAACTAGCGACCAGCTTACTAAAATTAAAAATGAAATTGAGGAATACATTAAAAATAGCGAGTTGTTTTCTGTGACTGGAGATACGTTTCTATCTGTTACAATCGAACAGTTTGCCGCGAGCTCTATAGATATAAGATTAATTTGTTTTACAAAAACAAAACATTACTTGGAGTGGATGAAAGCTAAGGACATTTTAGCAATAGCTATTAAATCTATTGTTGAAAAGCATAAAGCTTCTTTTGCATTTCCTAGCACCTCAATATATGTGGAAAAAAATTAATGAAATCAGTATTAATTCTTTTTGATCAAGCAGTTAGTCTTTACATATGGATTTTAATAATCAATGCATTAATTAGTTGGTTAGTTGCATTTAATATTCTAAACACAGGTAATAGATTTGTATATTCTATTCTTGATGTGTCTTATAAATTAACAGCTCCTCCTCTGAATTATATAAGAAGATTTCTTCCTAATCTTGGTTCAATTGATATTTCTCCTGTAGTTCTAATCCTTGCATTATTATTTTTAAGAAATTTAGTTTTTGAAATGTTTGCACCTAATTTATTCTAATTATGATTATTGATGGAAAAAAAGAAGCAGCAATTTTAAGAGAAGAGATCAAACAAGAAATTGCATTAATTAAAAGCAAAACCAACAAAGTTCCAGGATTGACTGTGATTTTAGTCGGTGAATTTGCTCCAAGCCAAATTTATGTAAGAAATAAAGAAAAAAACTCAAAGGAGGTTGGAATTAATTCTAATGTGATTAAATACTCAAAAGATGTAACCGAGGAAGAAGTTTTAAAAAAGATA
>CACKXA010000019.1 GCA_902604055.1 uncultured Pelagibacteraceae bacterium
TTAACTTTATCTCCTTTTGTAATAAATTTTTTCGCATTTTTTATTTTGAAATTGTAGTCATGAGCCTCTGTCCCTGGTCTTAACTTAATTTCTTTTAATGAAACAACTTTTTGCTTTTTTTTTGCTAAATTAGCTTTTTTCTGTAAATCATATTTGTATTTTCCCATGTCCATAATTTTACAAACAGGAGGGTTTGCATTTGGGGAAATTTCTATCAAATCTAATCCTTCCTGTTTGGCAAGTTCAATAGCTTTATTCAATTGCATAGGGCCTAGATTTCCACCATCACTTCCTATCACTTGTACATCTAAAGCTTTAATCCTTTCGTTGGCTCTTGGACCTTGAGGTTTACTTCTTCTCTGAAAATAATTTGGTTTAGTGTTTGCCACTTAATTTAAAGGTAACTTATTTGCTTGAAGCATATTTTTTATTAATTCTTCTCTTTTTATAGTTTCTTGTTTTTCTGATCCAAGTCTTCTTATTGTAACAGTTTTATCTGCAATTTCTTTTTTCCCGCAAACTAGGATCATAGGAATTTTTGCAAGAGAGTGTTCTCTAATTTTATAATTTATTTTCTCATTTCTTAAATCCACTTCGCATTTTATACCTTCTTTAAATAAATCTTCAAATAATTTTTTTACATATTCATTGTTTTCTTCTGCTATTGAACACACTACAGCTTGTGTAGGAGACAACCAAAAAGGCATTTTTCCAGCATAGTTTTCGATTAATATTCCGATAAATCTTTCTAAAGATCCGAATAAAGCTCTATGAAGCATTACGGGAATTTTTTTTGTACCGTCTTTGTCAATAAAAGATGCGCCTAATCTTTTAGGTAAGTTTAAATCAACTTGAAGGGTACCACATTGCCAGTCACGCCCAATTGCATCTCTCAACACAAATTCTATTTTTGGACCATAAAAGGCACCTTCACCTTTATTAATTGTGTACTCAAGTTTTGACTTCTTAATTGCTGATAATAAAGCAGCCTCAGCCTTATCCCAGACATTATCATCGCCAACTCTTTTTTCCGGTCTATCAGAATATTTTAATATTACATTTTCAAATCCAAGAGCTTTATAAATTTCTAAAATTAAATTTGTCACTGATAATGACTCTTCCGTAATTTGATCTTCTGTACAAAAAATATGTGCGTCGTCTTGAGTAAACGCTCTAACTCTCAACAAACCATGTAATGCTCCCGACGGCTCATATCTGTGTACTTTTCCAAATTCTGATAATTTAAGAGGTAGATCTCTATAACTTTTTAACCCTTGATTAAAAACTTGAACACACCCAGGACAATTCATTGGTTTTATTGCAAAGGTTTTTTCATCGGGAGTCTCTGAAGTAAACATATGTTCGCCAAATTTTTCCCAATGACCAGATTTTTCCCAAAGAGTTTTATCTAACAATTCAGGGGTATTTATCTCTTTATATCCAGCAAGGCGTTGTTTCATTCTCATATATTCGACTAATCTTTGAAACAATATCCATCCTTTTTCGTGCCAGAAAACTGAGCCTGGACTTTCCTCCCTAAAATGAAATAGATCCATTTCTTTACCTAATTTTCTATGGTCTCTTTTTTCAGCTTCAGCAAGTCTATGAAGATAATCATCCAATTCTTTTTTTGAACTCCAGCAAGTTCCATATATTCTTTGTAACATTTCATTATTTGAGTCTCCTCTCCAATATGCGCCAGACACTTTTGTTAATTTAAATGCTTTTCCAATCTTACCTGATGATGCTAAATGAGGCCCTCTACATAAATCATGCCAAGTATCTCCATGGTGGTAAATTGAAAGCTCCTCGTTTTTTGGAATACTTTCAATTATTTCAGCTTTATATGTTTCGCCAATTTTTTTAAAATGTGAAATAGCTTTATCTCTTTTCCAAACTTCTCTTCTAGTTGTTAAATCTTTGTCTATGATTTCTGACATTTTTTTCTCGATCTTGCTTAAATCTTCCTCACTGAACGGATCTTTGCGTGCAAAATCATAAAAAAAACCATCTTCTATAACTGGTCCTATAGTAACTTGTGTTCCAGGAAAAAGTTCTTGGACTGCCATAGCCATAATATGCGCAGCATCATGTCTAATTACTTCTAGCCCTTCTTTGTCTTTAGCTGTAATAATACGTACTTTAGAGTCGTTAGTAATTTCATAACTTAAATCCCTTAACTGACCATCAACTTCCATAATTAGAGCTGTTTTTTCTAGTGACTTACTTATCTTTGTTGTTAAGTCAAAGCCATTAATTGATTTTGCAAAAGGAATTTTTTTTCCATCTAATAATTGTATTTGAGGCATTTATTTTATTTCTAGCAATTTTTTGTACTCTCTTAAAGTTGAATCGCACATAGATTCAACGTCAAATTTTTTTGTAACGTTTTTTCTACCCTCTAGGCCAATTTCATTCAATGTTTCTTGATCTAATTGAATGACGTCATTTAAAATTTTTGCAAGTTTGCGAGGATCGTCATGATTATATAAAAATCCAGATTTGTCTTTTAAGATTGTTTCTTTTGACCCTCCATGATTACTTGCTATTATAGGTGTTTCCATTGCTTGAGCTTCTACAGATACCCTTCCAAATGCTTCAGGTTCTATAGATGCAGACACAACGACATCGGCCAATGAGTAAGCTAATGGCATTTCTCTACAGTGATCTATAAATCTTATTCTTGATCCCAATCTATATCTTTGAACTAAATTAATAAGTTTTTTTTTATAAACTTTTCTTCCTTGGTCAGATCCAAGAACTATAACTTGAAAATTCGAATTGTTATAATCTTCAATCAAAATATTCATAGCTTCAATTAATTTTTCCTGTCCTTTCCAATAAGTTAATCTTCCAGGCATAAGAATTGTAAATTTATTTGATGAAAGCTCCCACTCTTTAATTAGTTTCTCTTGTTTTAAAATTGAAATATTTTTTGGATGATAGTAATCAATATTAATTCCTCTAAAAATAACTCTTAATTTTTTTTTTCTATTTAAATATTCACTATATTTTTCATTAATATGATTAAAAATAAAATTAGATCCAGCTATAGTTAATTTAGATCTAAGCATAACACTATTATAAAATTTTTTTAAATTATTTTTAAAATTGTAAGTTCCATGAAAAGTAGTAACAAAATTTCTTCTAGTGATTAAACATGCTAAATAACATGACCAAGCTGGCGCACGGCTTCTTGCATGGACAATATTAATATTATTAAAAAGTATTAATATAGATAGAATTAAAGCGTTGAAAATTATTAGAATAGGGTTTTTGGAATGTACTGGTAATCTGAGAATCTTAACTTTATTTTTTTTTACATATTTCAACAATTTTCCTCCGGAAGTGGCAATATAAGACTTACAGCCTTTCTCAAAAAGATAATGAGCTAAATCATAACAACCAGTTTCCGCTCCACCAAAACCTAGCGTAGGAATAACTTGAAGAACTTTTATTTTAGTTGTCATAAATGTAATATATAACAAATAAAATTAGTAATATTACATGAAAAAATTTAAGTATTTTAAAATCTCTAAATACTCAAAACTAAGATATATGGACAATTATTCCAAAAAAAATCCATATATAATTTTTCTTCCGGGTTTCATGTCAGATATTGAGGGAAAAAAACCTCAATCTTTTAGGCAATTTGCTATTAAAAGAAAATTTGGTTTCTTAACACTGGAATATTCGGGTCATGGAAAATCTACCGGTGAATTTACTAAAGGAAATATTAGTATCTGGACGAAAAATGTAAAATTTTTAATAAAAAACATAGTTAAGAAAAATGATTTTATTATAATTGGATCAAGCATGGGTGCTTGGATAGCTTTAAATCAATTTAAATATTTTAATAAACAAATTAAAGCATTTATTGGAATTGGTTCTGCTCCTGAATTTTTGACAAGATTGATGTGGGATAAGTTTCCAAAAAAAACAAAGAAAGAAATTAAAAAAAAAGGAGTCGTTACTATTGAAAAAGGTCAATATAAATATCCTATTACTCTACAATTAATAAAAGATGGTAGAAAAAATAAAGTCTTCAGTAAGAAAATTTTACAAAAGATATATGTCTATATGTTTCATGGAAAAAAAGATGAGGTTGTACCTGTCTCTTTTTCTAAGAAAGTATTAACTATTTTTAAAAAGGCTAAAAAAAAATTATTTGTAATCAAAAAAGGTGATCATAGTTTATCAGACGCAAAGTCTCTTAATTTGATTAAAAGTCAGCTAAGTAAGATTATCAAAAATATTTTTTAATCCTTGTTTGTAGGTAGGATATTTTAATCTAATTTTAAGTTTCTTCTTCATATTCTTATTGTTTACTTTCTTTGAGTCTTTATAAAATTCTTTAATCATTTTATTCTTAAATTTAGAGATTGAAACAGGCACTAATACTTTTATCTTTAAAAGTTTTGCTGCAAATTTTGCAACTTCGATATTGGTAGCAGGTTTATCATCTGCTGCATTAAGTATCATATTCTTTTTAGAAGAAAAAAACATTTTTTTTAAAATATTTGCTAAATCTTCAATTCTTATTCTAGAAAAATATTTTTTTTCTTTTACATATATATTTTTATTTAAAATTTTTCTGATTACATTGTTTTCTTTTGAGTAAATTCCAGACACCCTCAAAATATCAATATTTAAACTTTTTTTATTTCTTAAGTTTAACCAACTTTCTTCAACCAATCTACGAGCTAATCCAAATTTAGTTTTTCCTTTTAATTTTGAACTTTCGGTAACCCATTTACCGTTATGATTTCCGTAAACACTAGTTGCTGAAAGATAAATTAATTTTTTAAATTTTAAACTTTTAAAAGTTTCTTTTAATTTAACTAAAACTAAGTCTTTTTTTTTTTGAGGAGGTATCGATACTAAAATAAAGTCAGCTTTCGTTAATTCTCTTAACAATTTTTTATCAAAAATATTGTTATTAAATTTGTAAGAATTAAATTTTTTTTTAATAAAATAATACGTACCAGTTTTTTTTCTATTTGTTGCGCAAAAAGAGAAATTTCTTTTAGAATTAATTAAATCTTTTACTAGATATTGCGCGCTCTGGCCAAATCCAAAAAAAAAAAATCGTAAGTTTTTTTTCATTAAGCTGACTTAAAATTTAATTCTTTTAAGGAAATTGGATTTTTAAGTTTGTCTAACATTTCTATAGGACAAATTTGCATAAATTTTTTGATATCATTTTTAAAATTATCAATTATTTGTTTTGCTATTTTAGAGTCAGTCTCTCTATAAAATTCTTTTAACTTTTCCATTAAATATCCTTGCCAATAATCTGTTTCTACTGATTGCCAAATTATGGAGTTTGGATTGGCATAATTTTCGAAATTATTTTTTTCATCAAAAACAAATGCCATTCCTCCTGTCATGCCTGCCCCAAAATTATCTCCTACTTGACCTAAAATAATAGCTGTTCCACCAGTCATATACTCACATCCATGAGCTCCGCAGCCTTCGATTATTGCTAATCCTCCAGAATTTCTAACAGCAAACCTTTCCCCGGCTTGACCGGAGGCAAATAATCTTCCTGATGTTGCCCCGTAAAGAACTGTATTTCCAATAATAGTGTTTTCGTTAGATACTAGTCTACTTTTGGGTGAAGGTCTTACCACTATCGACCCTCCAGATAGACCTTTGCCAACATAGTCATTTGTATCTCCTTCAACTACTAACTTGATTCCATTAGTTAAGAAAGCCCCAAGCGATTGACCGGCCGATCCATTAAGTTTTATATTAATTACATCTGGTTTTAAATTTTTATCTCGATATTTTTTGTAAATATAATGAGAAAGTCTAGTTCCAACTGACCTGTAAGTATTTTTAATATTGTATTCAAATTTATTTTGTTTCAGTATGTCTATCTTATTTTGAATATCTAACCAAATTTTTTCATCTAATGTTTCTGGCACTTTATTGATAATCTTATTCTTGCAGTATCTAGGGTTTTTTCCAGGATCTGCTTGGACCAAAAGAGGGTTTAAATCTAAATCATCTAAATTTGATGAACCTTTATTTACTTGGGATAACAAATCTGTTCTTCCAATTATTTCATTAATTGATTTGTATCCTAATGAAGCTAATATTTCTCGGACTTCGGTGGCAACGAATGTAAATAAATTTACTATCTTTTCAGGGGTACCAGAAAATTTATCTCTTAAAGCTTTATCCTGACTACAAACACCTACTGGACAAGTGTTTGAATGGCATTGTCTTACCATTATACAGCCCATAGCAACTAAAGAGGAAGTGCCCAAACCAAATTCTTCGGCACCCATCATAGCCGCTATAACAATATCCCGACCAGTTTTTAATCCCCCATCAGTTTTCAAAGTGATGTTGTGTCTTAAATTATTTAAAGTTAAAATTTGATTGACCTCTGTAAGCCCCATCTCCCAAGGAATACCTGCATATTTGATACTCGTTTGAGGACTAGCGCCAGTTCCTCCAGAATGACCAGAAATTAAAATTATATCTGCCTTTGCCTTTGCAACTCCTGCAGCTATTGTACCTATTCCAGTTGAAGCAACTAACTTTACGCTAACTCTAGCTTTAGGATTAATTTGTTTTAAATCATAAATTAATTGCGCTAAATCTTCAATTGAATAAATATCGTGATGAGGTGGTGGAGAAATGAGTGTAACTCCTGGAGTAGAATGTCTTAATCTGGCTATTTCATCTGAAACTTTGAAGCCAGGAAGTTGGCCGCCTTCACCTGGTTTAGCACCTTGAGCTATTTTAATTTCAATTTCATTTGCATTGTTTAAATAGTCAACCGTTACTCCAAATCTAGCTGAAGCTATCTGTTTTACTCTTGAATTAGCTGAATCACCGTTCGGTAAAGGCTTGAATCTTTTGGAGTCTTCACCTCCCTCTCCACTGCAAGACGCTCCTTTAATTCTATTCATGCCTACCGCTAAAACTTCATGTGCTTCAGCTGAAAGTGCTCCATGAGACATACTTCCACTTCCAAAACGTTTTAAGATTTCTTCAAGTGGTTCGACTTCTTTAATATCGATAGGTCTTTTTTTATCTTTGAATTGTAATAAATCTCTTAAATTAATTGGTGGTAAGTTCTGAATACCAGAAGAGTATCTTTTATAAAGCTCATATGATCCTTTTCCTACAGCGCTTTGTAATAAATGAATTAAAGTTCCTTGATGTTGATGATCCTCACCACTTTTTCTATAACGATAAAGCCCTCCTATAGGTAATGTATAAACATTTTTGGCATTAAACTTTTCATGCAATCTTTTAATTTTTTTTTCAATTCCTAAAATTCCTATACCTGAAATTCTGGAAGACATTCCAGGAAAATAATCAGAAACTATTGCTCTGCTTAATCCTACGGCCTCAAAATTGCAGCCTCCTCTATAAGAACTAATAACAGAAATACCCATCTTAGACATTATCTTCAATAGCCCTGCGTCTATAGATTTTTTAAATCTACGGATGCAGTCTTCAAAGTCCAGTTTCCCAAATAATTTTTTTTCAAATCGCTGGTATATACTGTCAATAGCCAAATATGGATTTACGGTTGTTGCTCCAACCCCTATCAATACAGCAAAAGAGTGGGTGTCTAATGCATCTGAACATTCTACATTTAGAGAACAGTAACCTCTTAAACTATTTTTTACTAAATGAGAATGAACTGCTCCTACTGATAAAGCACTAGGTATACTGGCTCTTTTATTTGAAATATTCTTATCTGATAAAATTAATGTAGAAATCCCTTCTCTTACTGCAGTTTCACACTCAATCTTAATTCCTTCGATCCTATCTTTTAAATTAGTGTCAATTTCAAAAGTACAATCTATGACTTTAATTTTTTTTGAAAAAATTTTACAAAATTTTTCAAACTGGGAGTTTGTTAATACTGGGCTATCTAACACATAAATATCTTCTTCGGTCAAATTATCAAAATCGAGAATATTTCCAAGATTTCCAAATCTAGTTTTAAGACTCATCACCTTGTTTTCTCTTAATGAGTCTATAGGTGGGTTTGTAACCTGACTAAAATTTTGTCTGAAATAATGAGAAACTGGTCTAAAATGACTCGACAAAACTGCAACAGGCGTATCATCTCCCATTGATCCAGAGGCTTCTTTTCCTTCCTCAGCCATTGGATGTAGTATCAATTCTAAATCTTCAATGCTTAATCCAGATAAATATTGTCTCTTTCTAAGCTCATCTCCAGTAAATTTTGCTTTTTCGTAATTGGCTGTAATTTTTTTTTCTAGATCAATAATTTGTTTATTGTACTTTTTATAATCTTTTGCCAACAAATCTTTAATTTGCTTATCTTTAAAAAGTTTACCTTTTTTAAGATCTATTGCAATAATTTGTCCTGGTCCTAATTTACCTTTTTCAATAATTTTTTCTTCAGGAATATTTATCATACCCGTCTCTGATCCAGCAAAAAATAAATTATCAGAAGTTATTGCAAACCGTAAAGGACGTAATCCATTTCTATCAGTTGATGCAAGAACCCATTTCGCATCTGTCGCACAAATAGCTGCTGGGCCATCCCAAGGCTCTATGGTGCTATTTAAAAAATTAAACAAATCTTGATGATTTTTTGGAACGGTTTTACTTCGTTTTGACCATGCATCAGGTATCATCATAAGTTTTATTAACGGAGCTAATTTTCCTGAATGAGTTAGCAACTCAAAAACATTATCAAGCGCTCCTGAGTCTGATGTGCTTCTAATAACCGGTTGTAAATCTTTTACATTTTTGAATAATGAACTGGACATATCCTGTTCATGAATTTTCATCCAATTTATATTTCCCTTTAATGTATTAATTTCACCATTATGAGCCAAGGTTCTAAATGGTTGAGCTAAATCCCAACTAGGAAAGGTATTAGTTGAATATCTTTGGTGAAAAATTGCAAATCTAGAAGTAAGTTTTTTATCATTTAAATCTGGGTAAAATTCTGCGAGCATTTCTGCTAAAAACATTCCTTTATAAACTATTGATCTAGAACTAAGTGAGCATATATAAAAATTTCTAAGTTGATTTTCTCTAGCTAGTTTTTCTATTTTTTTTCTTGCCTCAAATAGATTTCTCTCTAAATCGTTAGTTGCTAAATTTTCATTTTTTTTAAACATTACCTGTGCGATTTCAGGACGACTTTGTTCTGCAGTTTCTCCTAATACACTCGAGTTAATTGGCACTTGTCGCCATCCATAAATAGAATAGTTTTCTTCAAGCAAAACAGACTCGATAATTTCTCTACATTTTTCTTGATCAGCATAATCAGTTCTAGGAAGAAATATCATCCCAACACAAATTCTTTTTCTTTCATCTGGAGTATGCCCTGTAGCAATAATTTTTTCTCTAAAAAAATCAGGTGCTATTTCAATTTGCATTCCTGCTCCGTCCCCAGATTTTCCATCTGCATCTACTGCTCCTCTGTGCCAAATCGCTTTTAAGGCCTCTACCCCATATTCAACTATTTTTCTTGATTTTTTTCCGTCTGTACATGCAATCATTCCAACTCCACAAGCATCATGCTCCATATTTTCATTATATGAAAAGTTTTCAATGAGAAGATTTTTATTTTTTTTATATCGATTCATTTTTTATTAAGCTGCTTTAAACGATTTTTCTGCTTTTGCTTTCAAGTATTTCTCTATTTGTGCTGCAGCATCTCTTCCATCTCTTATAGCCCAGACAACTAATGAAGCACCCCTTACGATGTCTCCAGCTGCAAATACTCCATCCAAATTAGTTTGCATGGTCTGCAAATCTATTTTAATGGTACCCCATTGAGAAACTGCCAATTCACTTGCATCAAATAGTTTTGGTAAATTTTCCGGATCAAAACCTAAAGATTTTATAACTAAGTCGGCCTGAAGCCTAAATTCTGAACCGGGTCTTATTACCGGTGTTTTTCTTCCCGACGAGTCTGGTTCACCTAAAATCATTTTATCAACTATTACCTCTTCGACTTTCTCTTTACCTAAAAATTTCTTAGGACTACTCAACCATAAAAATTCGACACCCTCTTCTATAGCATTTCCAACCTCTCTAGCAGAACCGGGCATATTTTCTCGATCCCTTCTATATAAACACTTTACAGATTTAGCTTTTTGTCTCACTGCAGTTCTTACACAATCCATTGCGGTATCTCCCCCTCCAATTACAACAATATTTTTTCCTTCTGCATTTAAAGTTCCATTGTCAAATAATTCAACTTTATCTCCTAATCCTTTTCTATTTGATGCTGTTAAAAATTCCATTGCTGGAAATATGTTTCTGAGATTATGGCCAGTAACTTCTATTTCTCTAGCCTTATAAACGCCTGTAGAAATGAGAATTGAATCATGCTCTTTTTTTAATTGATATAAAGATTTATCTTTTCCAACCTCAAAATTTTGAACAAACTTAATACCACTTTCTTTAAGTAATTTTGTTCTTCTTTCTACAACAAATTTTTCGAGTTTAAAATTTGGAATTCCATAAATTAATAATCCTCCGGGCCTGTCATATCTATCATAAATTGTAACTTGGAAACCGGATTTCCTTAATTCCTCGGCACACGCTAAACCTGCGGGACCGGCTCCTATAATTCCAACAGATTGTTTTAATTCCTTCTTCACTTTAACTGGTTTGACCCAGCCTTTTTCCCATGCGGTGTCAGTGATGTATTTTTCGATTGATCCAATTGTTACTGTTCCATGACCTGACTGTTCAATTACGCAATTCCCTTCACACAATCTATCTTGAGGGCAAATTCTTCCACACACTTCGGGCATGTTGTTAGTGCTTTGAGATAGCTCGTAAGCCTCTTCTAATCTGCCTTCAGCTGTAAGCTTTAACCAATCAGGAATATTATTACTTAAAGGACAGTGGATCTGACAAAATGGGACACCACACTGAGAACAACGACTAGATTGCTCTTTAGCTTTAGTATTTATAAATTCGTTATAGATTTCATTAAAATCATCACGCCTTTTTTGAGTATCTCTTTTTTGAGGCGTTTCTTGTTTTAAATCAACGAACTTTAACATTTTGTTATCCATAATTTTCCATACCTATTCGAAAAATGATAAATTTAAAAGCTAATTTAGGTAAATAATAGTTACCTATTATATAGAAATTCCTTATAAAAAGTGATTAATTTCTGCATACCTGGTATGCATTTCGATGTCATCAAATGAACAAGCATAAATATTAATGTTAAAAGCATGATCGAAATATTCATCCTATCTTTAATTCAAGGTATTACTGAATTTTTACCAATAAGTTCTTCGTCTCATTTAATAATTGTTTCAGAATATTTTAATTTTGAAAATAATGGGTTGGAGATTGATGTGAGTTTACATATTGGTTCTTTTTTAGCAGTAGTTGTTTTTTTTAGAAAAGATATTTTTAACTTTATTCAGAGCAGAAATTTATTATTTAAAATTTTTTTTGGTTCTTTGCCAGTAA
Organism: uncultured Pelagibacteraceae bacterium; assembly: GCA_902604055.1. Taxonomy (GTDB): domain Bacteria; phylum Pseudomonadota; class Alphaproteobacteria; order Pelagibacterales; family Pelagibacteraceae; genus Pelagilacustribacter. Next base: position 11,458 of record CACKXA010000019.1, read on the forward strand.
TAATTGTAGGATTTTTTTTAGTAAAATTTGATTT
>CACKXA010000020.1 GCA_902604055.1 uncultured Pelagibacteraceae bacterium
TCACCAGCAAATCCAATTACAGGTGTTTCTGAGCAACCAATTTTTGCACCTAAAATTGCAGGAAATCCATAACCACAGGGACCGAATAAACCAGGTGCTAAGTATTTTCTTCCTTTCTCAAAAGTTGGATATGCATTTCCTATTGCGCAATTATTTCCAATATCGCTTGATATAATTACATCCTCTGGCATTCCTGCCTGAATAGCTCTCCATGCTTGTCTTGGGGACATTCTGTCTTTATCTCTTTCTCTCGCTTCTTTATTCCAAACAGTGCCTGGATCATCATCTTCATGATCTAGGCTTGATAATTTTTGCAACCATGCTGACTTGGTCTGATGAATTAAATCTTTTCTTTTCTTTCTATCTGTGTCGCCAGCTTTTGGAGACAGTTTATTTAATAGTTGTTGTGCCACTAGTTTTGCATCACCACAAATTCCTACGGTTACTTTTTTAGTTAGTCCTATTCTGTCAGAATTCATATCAACTTGAATTATTTTCGCATTTTTTGGCCAATAGTCTATTCCGTATCCCGGTAGTGTAGAAAAAGGATTTAATCTTGTGCCTAAAGCTAAAACTACATCTGCTTTAGAAATTAATTCCATTCCTGCTTTCGAACCATTATATCCTAGAGGTCCTACAGCCAAAGGGTGACTGCCTGGAAAGCTATCATTATGTTGATAGCCTGAGCAAACTGGAGAGTCTAATTTTTCTGCTAATTTTACGCAGTCATTAATTGCTCCGCCAATAACTACTCCGGCACCAGACAAAATGACCGGGAATTTTGCCTCAGATAATAATTTTGCAGCTTTATCTATTGCATCTGCTCCACCTGCTTGTCTCTCTAATCTTACAATTGGTGGTAAATCTATATCAATGACTTGAGTCCAATAATCTCTAGGAACATTAATTTGTGCTGGAGCTGATCCTCTAATAGCTTTTTCTATTACACGGTTTAAAACTTCTGCCATTCTTGAAGGGTCTCTTACTTCCTCTTGATAGCAAACCATGTCTTTAAATAAATTCATTTGTTCAACTTCTTGAAAACCACCTTGACCCATAGTTTTATTCGCTGCTTGTGGAGTAACTAAAAGTAGTGGAGTGTGATTCCAATAGGCAGTTTTAATAGGAGTAACTAAACCTGTTATACCTGGTCCATTTTGGGCTATAACCATTGACATTTTTCCTGTAGCTCTTGTATAGCCATCAGCTATAAGTCCGCCGTTAGTTTCATGAGCTACATCCCAAAAAGTAATACCAGCATCAGGGAAGATATCGGAGATGGGCATAAAAGCTGAACCAATTATTCCAAACGCATGTTCAATACCATGCATTTGTAAAACTTTCACAAAAGCTTCCTCAGTTGTCATTTTCGGCATAAAAGTCCTTAAAATTTTTTAAAACACTCTTTAATTATATCAAAATTTAGTCTATATCCATTAAATATTTTATGTCACAGCCAGATCTTATTATCCACGACGAAAAAGACAATGTAGGCGTTGTTGTTATTGAAACTACTAAAAAGGGCCAAGAATGTAGCGCTTGGATTATGGAAAATGACAAAACAATTAAAGTCAGCTCTACAAATGAAGTTCCTCTAGGTCATAAAATTGCACTTAAAGATTTAAAAGAGGGGGATACAATATTAAAATATGGTCATGATATAGGAAAAGTTGTTAAATCAATTAAAAAAGGTGATCATGTTCATGTTCACAATGTAAAAACGAAAAAATGGTAATTTAATGAAAATTCCAAAAAGTTTTTTAGGATATAAAAGAGAAAACGGTAGAGCTGGAACAAGAAATCACGTAATTATCCTTCCAGTGGACGATATTTCAAATGCATGTGCTGAGGCAGTTGCAAATAATATTAAGGGTACGATAGCTTTACCACATTCGTATGGAAGGTTACAATTTGGAGCTGATCTTGAATTACATTTTAGAACAATGATAGGTACAGGTAAAAACCCAAATGTAGCTGCGGTAATAGTTATTGGGATAGAACCTAAATGGACTAAAAGAATTGTAGATGAAATAGCAAAAACTGGAAAACCAGTAGAGGGATTTCATATAGAAAGAACCGGAGACATCGGAACAATAATGAAAGCTTCGAAAAAAGCCCAAGAATTTTCTCAATGGGCTTCCGAAAAACAAAGAGAAGAGTGCCCATTAAGCGACTTATGGATTTCAGTAAAGTGTGGAGAATCCGATACTACTTCTGGATTAGCATCTAATCCTACGGTTGGAAATCTGATGGAAAAATTAGAACCTTTTGGTGTTCACTTGTGCTTTGGTGAAACGTCTGAACTTACTGGCGCAGAAACAGTTTGTGCTGCTAGAGGCGCTACACTCGAGGCAAAAGATAAATTTATGAAAACATGGACTTCTTACAATGATTTTATTTTGAAAGAAGCAACTGATGACCTTTCAGAAAGCCAGCCAACAGCTGGAAATATTGCTGGTGGCTTAACAACCATAGAAGAAAAAGCTTTTGGAAATTTTCAAAAAATTGGTAATTTAAAATTTATTGACGTTTTGGAACCTGCAGAAGAACCTAAAAAAGGTAAAGGCTTGTATTTTATGGATACTTCATCTGCCGCAGCAGAATGTGTTACTTTACAAGCAGCTGGTGGGTTTAATATACATTTGTTTCCAACTGGACAAGGAAACATCATTGGTAACCCTATTGAACCAGTGGTTAAACTTACGGCTAATCCTCTGACAGCAAAATTAATGAAAGAACACGTCGATTGCGATGTTTCAAAAATTTTATCAAGAGAAATGAATTTATCTCAAGCAGGTGATGAATTAATTCAAACAATGTTAAGAGTGGCTAATGGAAGGCTTACTTGTGCAGAAGCTTTAGGTCATAAAGAATTTGTAATGACTAAGCTTTATAGAAGCGCTTAAAAATATTATTTTTCTGGAAATTTTACTTCATCTTTTTTTGGTTGATTTTTATTTCTAAAATCACTTAATAATTTTTTAATCATTGGGCTTAAAATTTTTCTCATCCAGGCAGCTAAAGCACCTAAAGATATAGCTAGAAGTATAGCAAAAATACCATACTGCAAAGGGGACTCATTATAAAAATTTAATGTAAACTCTGAAAAAAAATTCAAATCAGTATTTACAACTTTATTAGTTTCTAGATTACTTGTTTTATCTCTAAAGAAAGAGTTGTAAGCAATAGCAATAGCTACCGAACAAAGTAATAATGCGAATAAAGTTTTTAAATGAGAGCTATCCAAGTATTGGCCTAGTTTTTGTCCTAACTGCACTCCTAAAATTGAACCAAGAATTAATGGTACCACCAATGTCAAATCAATTGACCCATAATTAAACGAGTGAAGTATTGTAACAATTGCGCTAATAAATATTGTAACAAATAGAGAGGTACCTGGTATTAATTTAACAGGCATACCGACTATATAGATCATAGCTGGGACCATTAGAAAAGCCCCTCCTATTCCCATCATAGCAGCAACAAATCCTACTACTAAACCCAATAAAATAGGAGTTAAGGCACTTTCATACAGTTTAGATTTTGGAAATCGAGTTCTAAATGGAAGTCCTTGAAACCAGTTATGGTCATGTAATTTTTTTTTAATTATTATTTTTTTTCTAGCTTGATCTACTTCTTTAACTCCCTCAATAATCATCAATGTTCCAACTATAGCTAGCAAATACATATAAAGTAATGAAATAATTAAGCTGATTTTTCCGATTTCTGTGAAATAGGTAAATGTGGTAATTCCAATAAGTGTTCCTATAACACCTCCGCTTACTATCAATAAACCCATTTTATAATCTAATGTATTTTTAAACCAATGAGTGAGTGACCCTGATACAGAAGTAGCTAAAATATTATTAACTTCATTGGGAACCGCATATACTGGAGGGATTCCCATAAAGATTAAGAATGGAGTCATTAAAAATCCTCCACCAACTCCAAATAATCCAGATAATACACCTACTGAAAAACTTAAAAAAAGAAGTAAAAAAATATCTACATTTACTTGTGCTATAGGTAGGTAAATTTCAAGCATACCTCTAAATATGCCTCTAATATAACTATGTCAATGAATAGAAAACCCTTTAAAGTTTAGTTTTTTTTAAATTATTAAATTAGAAAAACTTGATGAAGGTGCCTGTAAGAATCACAGCCCAAAATGCAGATAAACCAATTTGAAGGAACAATTTGATATTAAAGAAATTTGATAATTTAGACTTAAATTTTTGATTATAATTAACTGTTAACATTAACTTTGTGTAACACAATAATAATATTTTACAAAAAATTATATTTTGACAACTTGACGCACTTAGTAGATGGTTGCTCCAAACACTTTAACTGAGTCCTCTTCCATTCCAAGAACTAATCGACCTAGAAATTCACCTGGCATAGTATTACTAGTTTGTTTGTAGAGAACAGTAATAAATTGAGCTCGCCTTATACAGCCTAGAAACTCTTGTTTTTCTGATAAGCTAGTTAATAATTTATTATTAGCCCATTGCTTTCCTAGCTCCACTTCATTTGCCCCATAAAGCATTTGAGAGGAGAAATCTTTAGTAAAGCCTCCATAATCTTTAATGTTAGATGTTTTTACTAAATTATCCCAAATAGGTTGGGCTATTTCTTGGATTTCCTTGTCAGATTTTTCCAGCAACTTCATTAAAATTTATGAAGCTTTCTTTTCCTTTTTGTCGTCTACAATGTGATAAACGGGAACTTTTTCCATAGTGAATTTTTTAGTTTTAGGATCTCTTCTTGAAACTGTTAAACAATGCCAATTCTTATCATCGAGTTTTAAATGATCGCCTCTATAGTAATATCCTGGCCAACGTGTTTCCTCTCTAAATTTTGTGTGTTCTGTTACACATTGAGAGGTAATGGTTCTGTGTTTTAGTTCCCAAGCTCTCATTAATTGGTGATAATCTTCGGCTCCAACGTTTTCTAAATCTTCTTCTAACCATTTGAGAAGTTCCAAACCTCTATTAAGCATGTTTTCATTTGTCATGTAATTTGTTGCTATACCACCTACATATTCATCCATTATTCTTTGAAGTCTTTGAAGCCCTTGGATTGGGGAAATATAGCTAGGCGAAACAGTTCCGCCGGTTATTTCATTTCTTCCAATAGTATAATTTTCTAAAGGTTTGTAAATTACTTCCTTAAGATCAGTATATTGTTTTTCTTTTACGTTAATTCCCTCAGCCTTTTTATCTTCTATATACTTGCAGGCTGCTTTAGCTGCAAGACGTCCTTCTGTAAATGATCCTGAGGAAAATTTATGAGCGCTTCCTCCAACTGTGTCTCCTGCTCCAAAAAGACCTTCGATAGTTAACATTCTATTGTAACCCCAAAAATATTCTGGTGGCGAAAGATCTTCTGGTCCACTGACCCAGGCACCTGAACAAGTCGCATGAGATCCCATCACGTAAGGCTCGGACGTTGTTAGTTCTGGGTTTGTGTATTTTGGATCAATATTTTGTGAAGCCCATACAACTGCTTGACCAACTGTCATTCCTAAAAAATTTTCCCAACCAACAGTTTCTAAATGTGGATCTTGAAATGCTTCTTTGGTTACCATTTGAATAGGTCCACCGCCTGCCATAACCTCTTGGATAAAAGCATGATTTCTTAAACATGTTGGTGTCGGGTGATGATCAATATATTCACCAACTAAATTTTTAGTGTGGTCATACCATTTCTTCTCATAATTTTCTCCATTAGCATTTTGTGTGTAAGTTTTTAAATGTAAAAAATATGCTCCAACTGGTCCATAACCATCTTTAAATCTGCATAAAACAATTCTATTTTCCATTTGTGTCATCTTTGCACCAACTGCTATAGGTAAGGCATAAGCAGAACCATTACTCCACGGAGCGTACCAAGTTCTTCCCATCCCTTCCCCAACTGCTCTAGGTTTAAATATATGCGATGCTCCACCAGCAGCTACAATAACTGTTTTAGCTTTAAACACATGATAATCACCAGTTCTCATATTAAATCCAACTGCCCCACCAATTCTATTTTCCTTTTCGTCATCCATTAAAAGATGTGTAACCATTATTCTATTATAAATTTTATCTGCAGATTTTTTTGCAGCTTCGGCCACTATAGGCTTGTAACTTTCTCCATGGATCATTATTTGCCATTTACCTTCTCTTAAATATCTGCCTGTTTTTTCATTTTTCATCATAGGCAGTCCCCATTCATCAAACATATGTACAGTTGAATCTACGTGACGAGCCATGTCATAACCAAGGTCTTCTCTAACCATTCCCATTAAATCATTACGAGCATATCTTACATGGTCTTCTGGTTGGTTTTCATTCCATTGCATTCCCATGTAACAATTAATTGCGTATAAGCCTTGTGCTACTGCACCGCTTCGGTCGATATTTGCTTTTTCAACACAAACTATTCTTAAATCCCTACCCCAGTGCCTAGCTTCAAAAGTTGCACCAGTACCGGCCATACCACCACCGATAATTAAAACGTCACTTTCTTCTATATGTGTTTTAACTTTAGCCATTAATAGTAAACACCTTTTTTAAATGTATCTTTATTTATTGTTGGTAGGTCACCATCAATGTTTAAACCCTTAGGTTCAGTATAAAGTCTTTGTGTAGTGATTTCTCCCTGATTAGGTTTATCTTCTTCAGATAGTTTAGGAATAAATTTTCCCCAAGGTTTAGTTGTTATAGGAGATACAAAATTTTTTTCTGTTCCGTTCCTAAATTTAATTCTCCAAGATATGGTTCCTTTTTCCTCTTCACGTCTCACTCTTACACTGTGTCCCATAGGTGCGAAATCTGCGTAACCTCTAACATCTATTGCATGATTAGGGCAAGCTTTTACACAAGAGTAACATTCCCAACAAAAATTTGGTTCAATGTTCTTTGCTCGTCTAATAGTTTCATCTATGTGCATGATGTCTGATGGACATATATCGACGCAATGACCGCATCCGTCGCATCGTGTCATGTATACAAAAGTTGACATAAATTAATTTTCCTCTCCATTTTTATTTAACATAAATAACCTAATAATGCTTTGGTTGTTCTCTTTTTATACCCAGCCCAAACTGTTGTGGAGCTTCTGCCGGTGGAGGCAAATTGTCTCTAGATCCGTCAGCTTCAGCTAAATTCTTTTGAATCGCTGCTCCTGGTTTATAAAACATATGAGCAAATTTAGACCAATAAACACCACCAAACAAGATAAGATTTGAAACTATATATAAAATTAAAAAAAGGTAACTTAATCCTGTCATTCCTGAAAATTGAGTAAACGACCAAGCTAGGCCAAATGTTGCACAAGCTAAAAGAGCAAGCACAAATAAATCAGCTTGTATTATCCTGTACCACGGGTGTGCTTCAGCTAGTACATCTACTCTTAAAAAAAACCAAAACCAATAACCTCCTAAACATGTAATTATTGCTCCAGCATGCCACATTATTGTTATACTTGATGGAGTCGAAGACCCGGCAGTTGGAAAAGAAAATATTAATAGAGCAGATGTAATCCAAAAAATAATTGTGCCGTACATACCGAGTACATGAGCAACTCTTCTTTTGCCTCTACCTAATTCAGCTGTAGTTGCAATATCATGTGCAACTGTTTTTAAAATAACTGATGTTCTTTGACTGTTCGATAATTTAATCTTAGCATTTTGTTTAGCTTTTTTAGCGTTATTAAAAAAATACTTCACATTTTTTTTGTGAATTATATCCATCAAAGTGCCGAGTATTACTAGACAAACCATCAGAATAGTAAATCCTTGTATAGCTAATGGCGGCACTAATTCTGTTAGTCCGGAAAATGGATTGTTGTAAAACATAATGTCATTCTCTTTTGATTGGAGTATTTTATATATTTGAGTTAATTACAGGTCAAGTGAGAACAGCTCGCAACTATTTAAGTTTTCCGTCTTTTCTCATCTGCTCTCTAATCTTAGTTGCAGAAATTTGTTGAGTTTTTTCATCAAGAACTATTTCTTCTATCTTATATCCAACACCTCTTCCGTAACATATGTTAGTTATATTTGGAACAAGAGTAACTTGAATTCTATTCTTATAATCTTTTAGTGCTTCAAAGATATTTTTTTTAACTGTTTCAAAATCAAACGGGTTATCATCCACTCCTTTTACATCACGTACCATAATATTAACTTGGCCAGTTTTCTTTAATATTTCTTCAAAAAGTTTTTGATGCCCAGCGTGCCAAGGTTGCCACCGCCCTAGCATTTGTGCCGTCGGGAGTTTATTATCCCACACGTGATTGTCGTTCTTCATTTGTATTAAATGACTTTAAGCTGCTACTTTTTCTAATTTATGTTTAGCAGTCATACCACTTAAAAAGTTCCAAAGAAACTTAGCTGTTGTTAAAGAGGCTTTCTCAGCTTTTATTTGCTCTTCTTTAGAGAGACCATCTAACAACTTTTCGCACTCAGCTCTGTGGATGACATCTGCAGATTTATGAGCTTCAAAAAATTCTAAACCTTCTTTTGAACTTACTCCGTAAAATTTTTTAAGACCCTGAATTTTTGTTTCTGCTATCTCAGGTATTTGTCTCTCATAAGTGTATAATGATGCTAGTCCCTCAGCATATGAAGCTCTTGCTTGAGAGAAAAAATTATTGATCATTTCTTTTGTAAAAGATTCTTGTTTTACGCTTTCGATTTCTTTTTCATCTGCACCCATTGCTTTTGCAAAATTTTTCCAAAGCTTAGGATGATCTGCATCTTTATTTTCTTCGTCTTGCAAATTTTCCAAAAGTATTCTTCTTTTTTCTATATCATCGCAAATTGAATGAGTTGCGCTGATGTATCTTGGAAATGCTTTTACGTGCTGATAATATTGCTCAGCATAATCTTTAATGATATCTCTGTTTAACTTACCTTCATTCCAGTAAATTTGGTAAAAAGGGTGTTTTAATAAATGATATTGATCTAATTTTTCTCCTAATTCTTTTGAAAACATTTGCTCTCCTATTTTGTTTAATGAATGTTGTTTATCTTCAAAACACTACTAAATAGAATATCCAATTTAAACAAAAATAATTATCCACAACCAATCAAATCTTCTTTTAAATGTTCACGTTTTGATTCACTTTTGATTCTAGATTAGACTCTTTTTACAACTTAAAAGTGTTTTATCCACATAACTTCAAGCTTGTTGTAATTTACGATTAATAGGTTTTTCGTCAATTGGTAGATGCACCAAAGTAGCAAAAATTGATAACATTATGGCTATATACCAAGCATAATCATACGAGCCGTATAAATCATAAAAATATCCCCCTAAAAATGATCCAGCAAAAGAACCTACTTGATGACTGAAAAAGACAATTCCAAAAAGAGTGCTTAAATACTTTGTGCCAAAGATTTGAGCAACTATACCATTCGTAGGAGGAACTGTTGATAGCCATAGTAATCCAAAAGTAATTCCAAAAAATATAGACATATAAATTGAAGGAGGAGAAAATATAAAAATAGCGATAATAATAGCTCTTAAAAAATATAAAATACTTAACAATATTTTTTTACTGTATTTAGTTCCTAAATACCCTATTCCTAAAGTACCAATTATATTAAATAATCCAATTAAAGATAAAATTATTGTAGCAGTCCATCCTCCTAGTCCTCTATCCTGCATATAACCTGGAACATGGGTGCCAACTAAAGTGATCTGAAATCCACAGACAAAAAAACCAGCTACTAACAAAACATATCCTTTGTGTGAGAATGCCTCTTTCATAGCCTCTAAGAAATTTTGATTTTTTTCATTCTTTAAGATAGGAGCTTCTTTTTTAGGTAAAATAAATAGCGAAGTAACAAGACCAAACAGAATAAAATACATAAAATATTTTAAAGTTTGTTCCCAACCTGCTGTTCCAAGCGTATATTGTGTAAACAATGGAGCCAAAAAATAACCAACAGAAGCAGCGGCTGTAACAATACCAGTCGCAACAGTCCTTTTCTCGTTGGAAAAATGTTTACCTACTTCTGAGACAGGAACGCTCATTGCTGTTGCACCTAAAGCGGTTCCAACTAAAACACCTAAACTAATCTGAAAATAAATCCCGGTATTTGGCCCAGAATAAAGCATGTAAATTCCCAAACCAAAGATTATAAAACCTATAAATACAGCACGACTACCTCCAAACTTATCAGCCAAAATTCCAAAAATTGGGGCAAATATTCCCCAGAATAACATTTGCAAACCGATTGCCAAACCAAACTCGGTTCTTGTACAATTCAATCCCTCTTCAAAAGCACTAAAAAATAGTCCAAAAGTTTGCCTTAAACCCATTGAAACTAAAATTACAGAACTAGCAGCGAGCAAAGTTATAAGAGCTAACTTATTTGGAATAAATTTTTCTGACATTATTTAATATATTTTATCGACCTTTTTAAATCTTCAATTAAATCATTTGGGTCTTCTAGTCCTATATGGAGTCTTACAATATGCTCATCTTTAGCAAATTTAAAGTATTTCCTTGGTTCAGTATACTTCGTTCTAGTTCTTAAATCTTGTAAAAGAACAAGGCTCTCAAAACCACCCCAGCTATAACCAATTCCAAATAATTCTAATGAATTAACGAATTTAACTACAGATGATTTTTTTTTGCTCTTTACTACTATAGAAAACAAACCGTTGGCTCCAGAATAATATTTTTTCCATAATTTATAATTTTTAGAGGAAGGTTTGTATGGATAAAGTATTTCTTTTATCCTTTTTTGTTTCTTTAAAAAATTAATTACTATTTTTGCATTTTCGTGATGTTTTTTAAGTCTTACATCCAGAGTTCTTAAACCTCTTATAATTAAATAAGCTTCATCGGCAGACATCCTGTAACCTGATAATTTATAAAAAAACATTACTTTTTTAAAAACTTTTTTATTAACTGCCAAAGATCCTCCCATTGCATCGGAGTGACCTGAGTAATATTTTGTGGCAGAACAAAAAGATAAATCAAAACCAATTTTAAGAGGTTTTAAATTTAAAGCTGTACCCCAAGTATTGTCTAAAAAGG
>CACKXA010000021.1 GCA_902604055.1 uncultured Pelagibacteraceae bacterium
TTTTGGAAGAAAAGAGTACATTGAAAAATTTAAAACTTTGACTGAAGATATTATTAGCCGGAAAGAGTCAATTAGATTTTTAAACACAGTACAAAACTTAAGAAGATTACCACCTAATAAGTTAAACCATTTAAATATTGAGGTGATTCCAGGTTTAAAAAAACGGTTACATAAAAAACTTGGGATATTTTAACAGGGCTTTAATTAAGAGCTTTTTTTGGTTACTGTGACTAAAATGTCACTAAAAAGTGTTGATTTTACTGACTTTTTTACTCTTTTATCTAAAGTCAATTACCTCTATTCAGTAGACAAATCTAGTTAAAGCAAATACATAATTATTCGATATATCAATTAATATTAATTAAGAAAGTATACTTATGAAAAAAATTACAAATATATTAGCTTCGCTATTATTTGCAGTTACATTTTCTTCAATCGCCCAAGCAGGAAGTTTAAACGTAGGTTTATCAGGATCATTAGTGTCAATAGATGCAAGTGGTACTGAGAAAGATACTGACGGCAGTGCCGATACTTCAACAAGAACTGCGAGTGTTGAACATAATAACGTTCCAATTGGTGGTTTATTTTTAGAGTACGAGTCAGACTTTTATGGTTTAACTCTAGGATTTACACATACACCTGGAAGTGCAGATGTTTCTAAAAGCGCCAAACAAAGAAATGACGTTGAAAAATCAGTAACAGATGATTCTACTGCTAATACAACGAATAGAGCTTTTAAAGCGCAAGCTGAAGTGGAAAACTTTAATTCTGCATACATAGAATTACCAATTTACCAAAACTTTTTTGTTAAAGCAGGACTTGCAGAAATAGATGTAAATTCGCTTGAAACAGCCTCTGGTAACGGTGGTAGCTATGGAAATACATCTCTAGATGGAGAAGTATATGGAGCTGGTTTCAAAGGTGATATCGGCGACAATATGGGTTTCAAAGTACTTTACCAAGTAACAGACTTTGACACACTAAGTCTAACTCAAACAGGAAACAGTGTTGCAGGTGAATCAAACACTATTACTGCAGAGATGGATATTAGTGAACTTTTATTTGCTTTATCATATAAATTTTAAGCAAATAAATTAAATAATTTAAAACCCCTTTATAAATTATATTATAGAGGGGTTTTTTTATTCTTTGATTACTATGTGATAAAATTATATAAATGAATTATTAAATGTTAGAGCAAGTAATTATTTCTACACAAATTATACTTATCGACATAATAATGGCCGCAGATAACGCCATTATAATCGGGTTAATCGCTGCAAATTTCGCAACAGAAAATAGAAAAAAAATAATAGCTTGGGGTGTAGCGGCTGCATTTATCTTCAGGATTATTTTTGCCTTTGGAGCTGATTATATGTTCCAGTTTGACTGGCTTAAAATTTTAGGAGGAGTGCTACTTCTTTGGATTATAAATAATTTAAGACAGGACTTTTTTGGAAAAAACAAAGTTAGAACACCTCAATTAAAATCTGGAGAAACTCAATCGTTTAGAAAGGGTGTTTATAGAGTTCTTATAGCAGATTTAACCATAAGCTTTGATAACGTTTTAGGGGTTGTAGGGGCGGCAAAAGGTAATTATTATTTAATGGTAACAGGTCTGCTTTTGTCAGTATTCTTAATCGCAACTCTTGCAAGTTATTTTGCAGAATACATTAAAAAACATATGTGGTTAGGATATTTGGGATTATTCGTAATCTTAATAATTGCTATACAATTAATAATTGGAGGTCTAGTAGGGCTAGAAGTTCTTGCTATTAATGAAAAATATAGATTTTTGTTTAGCATATAATTCATTTGTATTTTAAATGATAAGCAAAAATTATCCTTCGAATATTTCAAAAAAAAGAATTTTTTTATTATCAATACCTATTTTTTTTTCTAATTTAGCCATCCCCTTAACCGGAATAATTGATACTGGATTAATGGGCAACTTAAGCCAAACAAAGTTTCTTGCAGCCACAAGTATAGCAACTTCGGTTATGACAATGATTATTTGGAGTTTTGGTTTCTTACGAATGGGAACAGTCGGAATTATTGCACAATTATTTGGTAAAAGTGATTATAGAGAAATATCTAAAACTATCTTAAGAAATATTTTAATTGCAGTGCTTGTATCAATTTTTATTATTTTATCAAAAAACTTTATTTTAATTTTAACTAATACCTTTTTTTCTACATCTCTTGAAACTCAAGAATTAATAAAAACTTATATATCTGTAAGAGTTCTTTCTGTACCCGCAGAATTAATTATTTATGTAATAGTAGGATTTTATTTAGGTATTCAAAAAACCAATATTTCAAGTTTATTAATAATCATTTTATCAGCATTAAACATTATTTTTAGCTCATTTTTTGTTCTATCACTTGATATGGATGTATTTGGGGTTGCTTTGGGTACCTTATTAGCTAATTACTTAACTGTAATTTTATTTTCTTTATTTTCTTATAATTTCATAATTAAAAAATTTCAGATTACTCCATCATTTAATAGATTAATCATACCCACAAAATTACTTAAATTATTTACCATTAATTTTAATATCTTTTTAAGAACTTTAGTTTTAACTTTTTCATTTCTTTGGTTTGCATATCTTGGAGCTAGATTGGGAGAAGATTATTTAGCAGTTAATACAATTCTAATGCAATTTGTTATCTTAGCAGCGTTTTTTTTAGATGCATATGCATATTCAACAGAGGGTATCATAGGGTATGTTATTGGAAAAAAGAATAAAAATTCTTTTTTACAAGCCGTTAAGAATTCAATTCAGCTAAGTTTTTTTACAGCATTAATAATTTCTATAGTTTACTTAATTTTTTTTAAATCAATTATAAATATTATATCTGATATAGAAATCCTTAGATTTATTTCTTATAAACATGCTATTTGGGTGTTCATAATTCCACCAGTTGCATCATTTTGTTATCAGTTGGACGGTATATTTATAGGAGCATCTCAAACAAAGGAAATGAGAAATGCGATGCTTCTTTCAGTTGCTACTTTCATGGTTATTTCTATATATTTAGTAAAATACTATGGAAATCATGGTTTATGGTTATCATTAGTTTTGTTTATGATTTTAAGATCAATTACATTAAGAATATTTTTAAATAACATTTTAAAGAAATTTTAAATGCAAATACTTTATAAAATTCCAGGATACTTACTTCTTTTGTTTGGAGGATTTTGTTTAAGTTGGGGAGGATTAATTGTTAGATCCTTTGAGACAAACAATGCTTGGGATATTTTATTATTAAGATCTTTTTTCTTTTTTATAGGTGTTTCGACATTTTTAATTTTGATTTATAAAAAAAAGTCTGTTCAAACTATAAAAAAGGCAGGTTTAGTAGGATTTCTAGGAGGATTTGTAATGTCCTTTAGTTTTATAGCTTTCGTTTTTGCAATGATGAATACATCTGTTGCCAACGTTGTATTTATTATTAGCACTCAGACAATGTTTTTAGCTATATTTGGTTATTTTTATCTTAAAGAAAAAGTTTCAATAATTGGGCTTCTTTCAATTATTTTAGCCATGATGGGGATTACAGTTATGATAGGTGACTCTATTTCATCAGGAACATTATTTGGAAATATTGTTGCTTTAACTATACCTATTAGTTTCTCCGTTTTAATAATGATTATAAGAAAAAATTCAAATTTAGATTTAGTTCCTGCTATTTGGTATGCCTCTATTTTTAGTGTTCTATATTCAGTTATAATGGTTGAGACATTTAGTTTTACAAATCATGATATTTTAATGGGTTTTTTATTAGGAGTGCCCCAGCTTACGTTTGGCTTTATTTGTATTACAATAGGATCAAGAACAACTAGATCAGTTACAATAGGACTCTTGATGCTCACAGAGACTATTTTTGCACCCTTGTGGGTATGGACATTTTTAAATGAGATACCACCTTCGAGCGTATTTATTGGAGGAAGTATTATTATTTTCGCAATAATCATAAAAAGTTTTGATAAAAAAAAGTCTTTTGCAGCTTAATTGCATTTGACATTTAGTCTTATTTAGAGGAGAATCTAAATGTAACGGGAGAGACTAATTTTTATTAGCGCCGAAGGAGCAAATACCCTAAAAACTCTCAGGCAAAAGGACCGTTGCCGTAATAACTCTGGAAAGTAGGCATTAGCCTCACCGAAGGATTAAATCTCTCAGGTAAACAGACAGATAGGGATGAAAAGAGTTATTATGCAAACACAAAAAACAGCTTTATACAATATTCATAAAAACCTTGGTGCAAAATTTGTTCCTTTTGCAGGATACGAAATGCCAATTCAGTATAAAGATGGAATTGTAAAAGAACATATTTCTACAAGGACTTTTGCGGGATTTTTTGATGTTTCTCATATGGGACAATTTTTTTTAGAGGGTGATGAAACTTTAACCGAAGCTTTAGAAAAAATTATTCCTGCAGATTTAAAATCTTTAAAAATTAATCACTCAAAATATTCTTTTTTACTTAATAATTATGGAGGAATAATTGATGATTTGATTGTTACAAAAACTGAAAAAGGATTTTGTATAATTCTAAATGCCGCATGTAAAGATAATGACATTAAACAAATCTCACAATTTTTAGGTAAAAATCATAAATATCTTTTAAATAATGATTTGTCCTTAATAGCATTGCAAGGACCTAAATCAGTTGAGATATTAGAAAAACTTATACCCGGAGTTTCTAATTTAAAATTTATGACAGGGAACAATTTTAATTATGATAGTGAAAAATTGTATGTAACAAGATCAGGCTATACTGGGGAAGATGGTTTCGAAATTTCTATTTCGAATAAAAAAGTAGAAAAACTAATTAATTTTTTAATTTTAAATGAAGTCAAACCGATAGGCTTAGGAGCTAGAGATACATTAAGATTAGAGGCAGGCCTTTGTTTGTATGGACATGATTTAAATGAAAAAATTAATCCAGTAGAGGCAAATTTAAAATGGGCAATCGCAAAAAAAAGAAAAGAGGATGGTGGTTTTAATGGATGGAATAAAATTAAAAGCTTATTAACTAATGGAAGTGAAAAAATTAGAGTGGGTATTATGCCTGAGGGTAAAGTTATAGCTAGAGAAAATGCGAAAATTTTTTCGACTGAAGATAACGAGATAGGGTTTGTTACAAGTGGAACTTTTGGTCCAAGTGTAAATGCACCAGTTGCAATGGGGTACGTAAAATCAAATTTTGCTAAAGTTGGAACATCAATAAAGCTTGAAGTAAGAGGAAAAAAGTATGGAGGTAAAGTTTCGGAACTTCCATTTTATAAAAAAAGTTATGTTAAATAAAAGAGGAGATAAAAATGAGTGAAAAAAAATTTTCAAAGAAACATGAGTGGGTTTCACTAGAGGGCGATGTAGCTACAGTTGGTATTACTAAACATGCTACCGAATTGCTTGGAGATATAGTTTTTGCAGAAGTTCCAGATGCAGGAAAATTATTAGAAAAAGAAAGTCAAGCCGCTGTAGTGGAGTCGACTAAAGCAGCTAGTGATGTTTATTCACCGATTGCTGGAGAGATTACCGATGGAAACAAATCTATAGTAGATGATCCGGGTAGCATTAACAAAGACCCAGAGGGGGCAAGTTGGTTTTTTAAATTAAAGATTAAAGATAAAGAAGAGTTCAATGCTTTGATGTCAAAAGATGAATACGATAAATTTTGTAAGGAGAATCCAAGTTAGATGATAGACGATACTACAAAAGAATTTATAAATAGACATATTGGTCCCTCGAGCAAAGATCAAAAAAAAATATTAAAATACATAGGAAGTAATTCCTTAGATCAGTTAATTGAAGACACTGTTCCTAAAAATATTTTACTTAAAGAAAACTTAAAAATTGACAACTCTTTATCTGAAAGTGAGGCTTTAAAAAAACTAAAATTAATATCTCAAAAAAATGAGCCATTTAGAAATTTTATAGGGATGGGCTATTACAATTGTTTTACCCCTCATGTTGTTTTGAGAAATATATTAGAGAATCCAGGCTGGTACACTTCTTATACACCTTACCAACCTGAAGTGGCTCAAGGAAGGTTAGAAATGCTACTAAATTTCCAACAGATGATAATTGATTTTACGGGAATGGACATTGCAAACGCCTCTTTACTTGATGAAGCAACCGCAGCTGCAGAAGCAGTTGGCCTAGCACAAAGAGTAAGCAAAAATAACTCTAAAAAAATTTATATATCTGACGCATGTAATCCTCAAACTATAGATTTAATAAGAACTAGAGCCGAACCATTTGGTCTTGAACTTTTAGTAGGTAACCAAAAAGATTATATCAAAAGTATTAAAGATGAGATTATTTGTGGAGTAATTGCTTATCCTGATACATATGGAGAGATATTAGATCCTAGTGAATCAATAAGCTTAATTCATAAAAAAGGAGGTAAAGCCATAGTAGTTTGTGATCTTCTATCTTTAGCTAGAATTAAAACTCCAGCGGAACTAGGGGCAGATATTGCAGTTGGAAACGCTCAAAGATTTGGCGTTCCTATGGGATACGGAGGTCCTCATGCTGCTTTTTTTGCTACTAAAGAAGAATTCAAGAGATCGATGCCGGGCAGAATTATAGGTGTATCTGTAGATAGATTTGGTAAAAAAGCCTATAGGTTGTCACTACAAACGCGTGAGCAACATATTAGAAGAGACAAAGCAACAAGCAATATTTGTACTGCACAGGCCCTTCTGGCAATAGTTTCAGCTGCATATGTAATTTATCACGGGCCGAATGGAATTCTTGAAATTGCAAACAGGACATCTAAATTAGCAAAATTATTTGCGGACAATATAAAACAAGGTGGCTTTGAACTTTATACTAACAATTTTTTTGATACGGTAACTGTAAAAACAAATAATAAAACTGAAGAAATTTTTAACAAAGCTTTATCTAAAAAAGTAAATCTGAGAAGAGTAGACAAAGATACTTTATCTATAGCATTTGATGAAGCTAAAAGACTTGATCATGTTAATTTACTTTTAGAGATTTTTGGGGTCGATAAAGACGTTTCTAGTACAAGTGAAGTTACTCTCGATAATCTCCCTAAAAATTTATTAAGAACATCAGATTATTTAACTCATCCTGTTTTTAATAAATATCACTCAGAAACTGAAATGATGCGATATTTAAAAAGATTAGAGGATAGTGATATTGCTTTAAATAGATCAATGATCGCACTAGGTTCCTGCACAATGAAATTGAATTCTACTGCTGAAATGATACCGATTTCTTGGAAAGAGTTTTCTTTACCACATCCATTTGTACCAGAAAATCAAATGAAAGGTTATAAGATATTATTTAATGATTTAATAAAAGATCTTAAAGAAATTACTGGGTTCGAAGCAGTTTCTTTACAACCAAATTCTGGGGCTCAAGGAGAGTATGCTGGCTTAATGACGATAAGGGCTTTTCATAAAAATAACAAAGAGTCCAATAGAAATATTTGTCTAATACCAAATTCTGCTCATGGCACCAATCCTGCAAGCGCTCAAATGTCAGGTATGAAAGTGGTAGTAATTAATTGTGATGATAACGGAAATATTGATTTACAGGATTTGAAAGATAAATCAGAAAAACACTCTAAAGACCTGGCTGCTTTAATGGTCACTTATCCTTCAACTCATGGAGTTTTTGAAGAGAAAATAAGTGAAATTTGTGAAATCGTGCACACAAATGGCGGTCAAGTTTATATGGATGGAGCAAATTTAAATGCTTTGGTAGGAATTGCAAAACCAGGAAAATTTGGACCAGATGTGTGTCATATAAATTTACACAAAACATTTTGTATTCCCCATGGTGGAGGAGGTCCAGGTATGGGGCCAATAGCTTGTGCAAAACATTTACAGGAATTTTTACCAACACATCGATATATTAAAAACTTAAACTCTGAAAAAGGAATGGGTCCAGTTTCTGCTGCCCCTTGGGGTAGTGCTAGTATTTTAGTAATATCGTGGATGTATATAAAGATGATGGGGTCAAAAGGTTTAAAGCTAGCATCACAAACTGCTATTTTAAACGCTAATTACATTGCAAAAAGATTATCGAAAAAATTTAAAATCCTATATACAGGAAAAAATGGAAATGTTGCTCATGAGTGTATTGTTGATTTAAGGCCTATAAAAGATACATCTGGTATTACCGAGGAAGACATTGCAAAAAGACTAATTGATTATGGGTATCACGCTCCTACAATGTCGTGGCCGGTTTCGGGAACCATCATGATTGAACCAACTGAAAGCGAAAACTTAGAGGAAATCGATAGATTTTGCGACACATTATTAAACATTAAAGATGAAATAGATAAAATTGACAATGGTCAATTTAAAAAAGATGACAATCCTATAATTAACGCACCTCATACATATTTAGAATTGTCAGATGATGATTGGAAACATTCATACACAAGAAAAGAAGCGGCTTTTCCAAAGCAGCATTTAAAAGACTATAAATACTGGGCGCCAGTTGCTAGAGTAGATAATGTTTACGGAGATAGAAACCTTGTATGTTCATGTCCTTCAATGGACGAATACAAAGATGCAGCTGCTTAAAAAATGAAAATTGCAGTAATTGGATCAGGCATCTCTGGTTTATCAGCAGCCTACTATCTTTCAAAAAAATTTAAAGTAGATCTATATGAGCAAGAAGACCAATTTGGCGGTCATTCTTATACATATGACATTAAAAATGAAAACAAAACTATTCCAGTTGATTTAGGTTTTATTGTATTTAACAAGTTAACCTATCCTAATTTAATAAATTTTTTTAATGAATTAAAAATTCCATTTGAAAAAAGCAACATGTCTTTTTCAGTATCAATAAGAGGAAGCAATGTAGAATATGGGGGTAGCGGGCTAGGAGCTCTTTTCGCAAATAAATCAAATATTTTTAATTTCAAGTTTTTAAAAATGATAAAAGAAATAATATCTTTTTATAAAACAGCTCCTTCCTTACTTAATATAGATTTAGAGGACCAAACATTAGGTAATTACTTAGACAAATCTGGTTTGTCTGATTATTTTATTAACTACCATATCATACCTATGGTTGCTGCTATTTGGTCTATGCCTTTTAAAAAAGCAAAAGACATGCCTCTAAGACTTTTTTTAAATTTTTTTATTAATCATGGCTTGTTCAAACTTAAAGAAAGACCTCAGTGGTATACAGTTAGTAACCGTAGCAGGGCTTATGTTAATGAAGTTACCAAACATGTAAGTGGAGAAATTTTCAAAAATTATAAAGTAAACAAAATAAGCAGAAGCGAAGATAATGTAAAAATAAATATTGGCAATGATTACCTAAATTACGATCATGTAGTTCTTGCTTCTCATGCTGATCAAAGTTTAGAAATGTTAGAAGATCCTACTAAAGAAGAATTAAATATTTTAGAAAAATTTAAATACGTATCCAATTCAGCAGTTCTACATACAGATCAAAATTTTATGCCTAAACAGAAAATAGCTTGGTCTAGCTGGAATTCTATATCTAATCACAGTCATACTTGTGTAACCTATTGGTTAAACAAATTACAAAACCTCAGTTGTGAAAAGAATTATTTTTTAACATTAAATCCAATAGAAGATGTAAATGAGGAAAATTTTATAAAAGACGTTAATTTTACACATCCTTATTTTAATAAAGATACTTTAAAATATCAGAATAACTTACAATATATTCAAGGTAAAAAAAGAACTTGGTATTGCGGTAGTTATTTTGGTTACGGTTTTCATGAAGATGGATTAAAATCAGCTATCAACTTAGTTAAAAATTTTAAAATTTGATGAACTCATGTATTTATAACGGCGTTGTTAATCATACTAGATTTAAACCTGTTAAACATTTTTTAAGATATAACACATTTTCTATTCTTATTGATTTGGATGAACTAGAAATATTAGATAAAAAAAATATAATTTTTTCCTTCAATAAATTTAATATTTTTAGTTTTTATAATAAAGATCATGGAGACAGAGATGGACAATCATTAAAAAAGTGGGTGTTAGATAATATAAAAAAATTTAATATTGATAATAAGATTAATAAAATAAGATTACTCTGTTATCCTAGAATTTTTGGTTACGTTTTCAATCCTTTAAGTATTTTTTACTGCTATGAAAATGAGACACTTAAAGTTATTTTTTATGAGGTTAAAAATACATTTAATGAACAACATACCTATATTTTCAAAACAAACCAAAAAGGAAAAATAGAACAAAGCTGTAAAAAAAAATTTTATGTATCCCCATTTATGGATATGGATACGTTTTATGACTTTAAATTATTAAACCCGGATCAAAAACTTTTTGTTTCAATAAAACAATCAGATAAAGATGGTATCATATTAACTGCTGTTCAAACTGGTGAGAGGAAAAATTTCAGTTTTAAACAGTTATTAGTGAACTTTTTGAAATATCCATTAATGACTTTAAAGATAATAACAGCGATACATTTTGAAGCATTTTTGTTATGGAAAAAAGGCGCAATATATAGAGCAAGAAATCAAAAAATTAAAAACAATTTAAGTTTTGAAAAAAATTTATGACCTTATCTAATATATCTGAAAAATTTATTATCAATAAACTTAAATCAATCAGAAATGGTAATTTAAAATTAATTAATTATGATGGAAAAGTATATCATTTTGGGGATTTAGAAAACTCGCTTTGTACAGATATTAAAATTAATAATCCGAATTTTTATTTTAATATAATTTTAGGCGGTAGTTCTGCTTTAGGCGAAGCTCATATAAACAAAGATATTTATTCTTCAAATCTAACAAATTTAATAGAACTTACAGCTAGAAATATTAATCTAATCTATAAATTCTCAGGCAGTCTAAAACTTCAAACAATAAAAAGTTTTTTTAAAAATATTTTTAATTCAAATACAAAGAAA
>CACKXA010000022.1 GCA_902604055.1 uncultured Pelagibacteraceae bacterium
TTCTATTTCTGACATTGCTTGGTGTAAGTTTGGGTCAAACTTTTTATTTTCTGTATTAATTTTTTTTATTCTATTTTTTTCAAATATGGAAATTAAATCTTTTTCGATAATATTTATGTTTTCTAAAAACTTATCTAAATCTTTGTTACTTTTAAGAGTATCGTCATTTTTTATCGCTTCCTTTGCCCTATGCAAATTATCTAATATAGCTAAACTTTCTTTAGCAAAATTAAATGAGCCAAATTCAAAAGCATCCTTAATCTCTTTTTCAAATCTACGTCTTTGATTTTCTATCTCTGCTAAAGATCTTAATAATTTGTCATCTGATTCTTTAAGTTTTTCTTCTAAAGATTTTCCAGTATCTTTTTCTGCATTAACAGAAACATTCTTGTCAGGATCTTTTTCAGATTTATCTGCCTTTTTTTGGCTTTCTGTACTCATAATACTTGCTATATAGTGTTTAAAATCTAAATTACTAGATACTCATGAAAAAAATACTGATTGGCACACATAATATTGGAAAGTTCAAAGAAATAAGCTTTTTATTAAAGAAAAACATAAAAAAAATTTCACCTAAGTTGCTAAATATTAAAAGCCCTAAAGAGACTGGTAAAAGCTTCTCAGCTAATGCAAAA
The DNA here is from genome assembly GCA_902604055.1 of uncultured Pelagibacteraceae bacterium. Lineage (GTDB taxonomy): Bacteria > Pseudomonadota > Alphaproteobacteria > Pelagibacterales > Pelagibacteraceae > Pelagilacustribacter. The sequence goes on from CACKXA010000022.1 coordinate 636, forward strand.
CTAAAAGCCAAATATTTCTCAAAATTCACTAAACTTCCCGTTATTTCTGATGACTCTGGATTATGTATAAAAGCTTTAAAAGGTAAGCCTGGGATTTTTTCGGCTAGATATGCAAAAAAGTACGGGAGTTTTGATAAAGCAATGAAATTTATTTTAAAAAAGATGAAAAATAAAAAAGATAGATCTGCAGTTTTTGTATGCAGCTTAACTTATATTTCTAATAGAGAAAATATAGTTTCAGTAACTGGTAAAATTAAAGGATCAATCTCTTATAAAATAAAAGGAAGTCACGGGTTTGGTTATGATCCGATTTTTATTCCTTTCTTAAAATCAGTCACATTTGGACAAATGTCAAAAAATAAAAAAATGAAGATGGATCACAGATATATCGCCTTTAAAAAACTTAAAAAAAGAATTAAAATTTTGTAAATTTATTATCTTCAGTTTTATATATTGATAAATCCTGTATAGTCATTTTATCTTTAAAACTAAAAGTTCCAATTTTACCTTTAATTTTTCCTTTGAAAGAAAAGTCATTTACAGAATTAATTTTTCCATTTTTCTTCCAAGCATAATAAATCAAGCCTAGAGCATCATACGCTAAAATAGTTATTTCACTTGGATAATTTTTAAATCGCCTGAAGTATTTGTCTTTATATTTTTTGAATTCTTTATAATTTACGGAAGGATAATACAAATTCTTAACAGTGTTTTCATAAAAAATACTTTCATCAAACCATTGATTTACAGTCGTAAATAGCACTTCTTCTTGATCAACATCAGTAAAAACTAAGGAGGTTAATACACTTTTTAGACTATTACCAAAATCAATAATAATGACCGAGTCGAAATTTACTTTACCCAAAGTATATTTTTGCTCAAGTTTTTCTAATTGTCGTTTAGATTGTTCATCTTCTTTATCCTCATAAATCTTTTTTCTTAATTCGAGATTTCTTTTTCTTTGAGAATAATTTGTTAAAATTTCAATTTCCCCAGTTAAAATTTTAGGATCAGGGTTATATTTGAAAATTTGAAAATTTTTCAAATTAAATTTAACCAATTTTTTCTCAATAAAATTTGTATATTGATTTTTAGGTATAAGAATTACAGTTTTATTTTTTTTACGTTTTTTAATGAAATCTATTAAAGCTATCATTTGAGACTCCAAGCTCACTCCAATGCTTATAACATTATTTTGAAATTCAGGATTTATGTTTGATAAAGATATAAAAACAATATCATTAAATTTTTGAACCTCTTTAAAATCCTTATTATTTATTGGACCAATAATAATATTTGCTCCAAGAGATTTAATTTCTTTAATAGCAATCTCTAATTTATCTTTGTCTTCAAAACCAGAGTCTCTAGGTATGATAATAACATTCTTGTCATCAATTTCCTCTAAGGCTAATTGTAAAGAATACAAAAGAGACTCCCCAAGAGATTTGTATTCTCCACTCAAAGGAGCTAATAAGCCAATTTTAAGAGCCTTATTATTTTCATTACTTAATAGATTAGAATTAAAAAAAACTAATGTATAAGTTAAGATAATTATGATTCTTTTTTTCATTTTATGAAACTATTTACTTCTAGCTTATATATTGTTTCAACTCCGATTGGAAATCTTGATGATGTTACTTTTAGAGCATTAGAGGTATTAAAAAAATCCGATTTTATTCTATGTGAAGACACTAGACGCTCTTTAAAGTTGCTTAATCATTTCAAAATCAAAAAAAAGTTAATTTCTTATCACAAGTTTAATGAAAAAAAAGAACTTGGTAAGATTATAAAATATTTAAATGAAGGCAAGATTTTGTCTTTAATTTCAGACGCAGGAACCCCTTTACTTTCAGATCCAGGTAGTTTGCTCATTCAATCATGTATTAAAAAAGGTATAAGAGTTATACCTATTCCTGGTGTTTCTTCTATCACAACTTCAATGAGCATTTCTGGGTTTAAAGACCAATTTCTTTTTTATGGATTTCTACCAAAGACAGAAAAAGAATTAGAAAAAACTTTATCCACTCTAAGCAATCTAAGCTTTTCCCAAGTATTCTTTGTACCACCAATTAAAATTAACTTTTACTTGGGCAAATTTAAAAAATTTTTTGCTGGTAGAAAAATTTTAATTGCTAAAGAACTTACTAAAATTCATGAGTCGTTTATAAGAGAAGATATTAACAAAATAAGTTTGTTTAAATCTTCTATAAAAGGTGAGTTAACCGTTGTAATATCTGAAAAAGAGACTAAAGATAAAATTTTTAATGAAAAAGAAATAATTAAAAAAGCTAAAATATTTTTAAAAAAATATAGTTTAAAAGATGTTGTTGAATTATTATTTGAGACTGAAAAAATTAATAAAAAGAAAATTTATCAAATATGCTTGAATATAAAAAAAGATGAAAAAAATAATTAGTTTTTTATTAATATTTTTACTAGTTTCTTGCACGTCGGTTGGAAGATTTGGAACTGGAGTAGATATAACATTTGACCCTAGAACTATTGGAATGCAAATCGACGATACAATTATGCAAAAAAATTTATCAGCAAGACTTGCCTTAACCGAAAAAAAATATTTTTTGTCTATCCAGTCTGAAGTAATTGATGGAAGAATATTTTTATCAGGAAAAGTAGATGAGCCTGAAGAAAAGATTAAGATAACAAAAATGGCGTGGGAGACAAAAGGTGTGCGTTCTGTAAAAAATGCAATAAGTATAAAAGGTCAAAGTAATTTTAAGGGAACTGCAAAAGATATCTTAATAACTAGCCAATTAAGATCAGCGTTAATATTTAATAAAAAAACTAAGGCTCGAAATTACACTTTAGAGACCATAAACAAAAATATTTATATTTTTGGTATAGCAATGGATAATGATGAAAAAAAAGAAGTTATCGATGAAGCAAATAAAATATATGATGTAGAGAAAGTTATTCCTTCAATTTATTTAGTTACCGAATTAAGTCGAAACAAACTTTAATTAGAATAATCAATTATATCTGAGGAATAAGCTGCTATCGAGGCTAAGTTTAAAATTTCTGAAGTACTCGCTCGTAACGGAGCAACTTCTATTGGGGAACCAAGCCCAATCAACAAAGGTCCAATCAATTTACCACCACCAAAAACCTTCATTAATTTTGTAGATATCGCAGCACTATGTAACGCAGGCATAATTAAAATATTAGCATTACCTACAATCTTAGAAAAAGGGTAAACATCTTTATAAATTGGATTTAAAGCAACATCTGGCTGCATCTCTCCATCAAAATCAAAGTCAACTTTTTCTTTTTTTAAGAGTTCAATAGCATCTCTGACGTGTTTAGTATTTTTTGAAATCGGTTTTCCAAATGTAGAGTGAGATAAAAATGCAACCTTTGGATCAAAACCAAATAATCGAGCTACACGTACGCAAGATTTAGATACTTTGGTTAATCTTTCAGGAGAAGGAAAATCTTGTACATTTGTATCAGCAACTAAGATTGTTTTTCCTTTTAAAGTAATCATCGTCATTCCGAATATTTCCTCACCTGGTCTAGGATCTACGACTTTTTTCAATTTCTCTATCGAGGCAGCGTAATGCCGTATGTTGCCAGTTACCATAGCATCAGCATCTTTACATGCTATCATAGAGGATCCCCAAGCTATTCTATCATTACGAACTAGACGATCAACATCTCGCTCTAATTGGCCTTCTCTTTGAAGTCTCTTATACAAATGCTTAACGTATCTATCTCTCTTTTCTTTGTCGGTAGAATTAACGATTTTAATTTTATAATTTTCATCTAATCCTATTTTTTTTAATTGTTCCTTGATTCTTTTTTCAGCACCAATCAATATAGGTGTTCCAAGTTTGTTTTTTCCAAATTCAATAGCAGCCTTAAGCATATTTTCATCTTCTCCCTCTGCAAAAATAACTCTTTTTGGATTTTTTCTTACTTTTGCATTAATTCCTTGCATTACAGACATAGAAGGATCTAACCGATTAGTTAATTCATCTTTGTAAATTTCAAAATCTTTAATTATTTTTCTAGCTACTCCACTATCCATAGCCGCTTGAGCTACTGCTGACGGAATTACACTAATTAATCTTGGATCAAAAGTTGAGGGAATAATATAATCTTTTCCATACTTAGGCCTATCACCACCGTAAGCAGAAACAACTTCATCTGGAACATCTTCTCTTGCTAGCAAAGCAATAGCTTTAGAAGCAGCAACTTTCATTTCTTCATTAATTTCTTTAGCTCTTACATCTAAAGCTCCTCTAAAAATATATGGAAAACCAATTAAATTATTTACTTGATTGGGGTAGTCCGATCTTCCAGTAGCTACTATTGCATCGGACCTAACTTCGTAAATAATTTCTGGTTTAATTTCTGGATCAGGATTGGCACAAGCAAATATTATTGGATTTTTTGCCATTGATTTTATCATATCCTTTGAAACAACATCTTTGGCGGATAACCCTAAAAACACGTCAGCATCTTTCATTGCTTCTTGCAAAGTTCTTAATTTTGTGTTCGAAGCAAAAGCAGATTTGAACTGATCCACGTTTTTTCTTCCTTTATAAATTATTCCTTTACTGTCACACATAATTATATTTTCACTTTTAACACCTGAACTTTTAAATAGGTTTGTGCATGCTTGTGCAGACGCACCAGCACCATTCACTACTATTTTTACAGTTTCAATTTTTTTCTTAGAAATATCTAAGGCATTAATCAAAGCAGCTGTGGTGATAATGGCTGTACCATGCTGATCATCATGAAAAATAGGAATATCTAAAATTTCTTTTAATTTTTGTTCAATTATAAAGCAATCAGGCGCCGCTATATCCTCCAGATTAATACCACCAAAAGTGCCACTAATATTTTTTATTGTTTCAATTATAGAATTTGTATCATTATTATTTATTTCAATATCAATGGAGTCTATGTCTGCAAATCTTTTAAACAAAACTGATTTTCCTTCCATGACAGGTTTGGAAGCAAGAGAACCAAGATTTCCCAAACCCAAAATAGCTGATCCATTACTAATCACCGCTACAAGATTTCCTTTGCTAGTATAGTCATAGGCAAGATCGGGATTTTTAGCTATTTCCTTGACCGGGGCCGCCACTCCTGGAGAATAAGCTAGAGATAAATCTCTTTTGGTTGTTAAAGGTTTTGATGAATTGATCTCAATTTTGCCTGACTTACCCTTTATATGAAAATCAAGCGCTTCTTTATCAGAATAATGATCGATTTTAGATTTTTTTGTCATTTAAATTACGAGCATGTAATATAATTAATATTATTGCATTTTTTATTTATTATTTGTGGCTTAATTTAGAATTTATATGAACTTGTTATCATCAACATACGTATTTAGTTTATTTACTTTAATAAGTAGAGTTTTAGGTTATCTCAGAGACATATTAATTGCAATATTTTTAGGTGCATCAATATTTGCAGATGCTTTTTTTGTTGCATTTAGATTGCCTAACACCTTCAGACGTTTGTTTGCAGAAGGGACATTTAATGCAGCATTTATACCTAGCTATGTTTCAGAAAATACTAAAAATCAGAAAAAAGGTAAGAAATTTGCTGATGAAACTTTAAGTATATTAATTCTAATTCTTTTTTTTATAGTTTTGCTCGTTGAAATATTTACGCCTTATGTAGTTTTTTTAATTGCACCTGGTTTTTTAGAAGACACTCAAAAATTTAATCTTGCAGTGGAATTCACAAGAATAACATTCCCCTTTTTATTGTTTGTGAGCATTTCATCTTTTTTTTCAGGAATTTTAAATTCTAACAACAAATTCGCAGCTGCAGCTGCCGCACCAATAATATTAAATATTATTTTAATATTAAGTATTTTAATTTCCTATTTTTTAGATTTAAATATTGCTAAGCAACTATCATATGGAGTTTCTTTAGCAGGAGTTATTCAATTATTATTTTTAATATTTTTTACAAAAAAATATTATAAACCATCTATCGAATTTAAAACTAGAATAAACAGTAAAGTAAAGTTTTTTTTTAAAAAACTTTTACCCAGTATCCTTTCTTCAGGTGTTACTCAAATAAATATTTTAGTTGGTACAATCATAGCTTCTTTCGAAGCAAGCGCAGTATCTTATCTATATTATGCAGATCGTATTTACCAGATTAACTTAGCTATAGCTGGTATAGCCGTAGGAACCGTTTCATTGCCAATTTTATCTAAAGCTTTTAAGCAAAAAAATATTTCAAAGATTTCAAATATTCAGAGTAAATCTATAGAACTTTCACTTCTATTATCAATACCAGCAAGTTTAGGTTTAATCTTAGCTTCTAAAGAAATTGTAAATGCATTATTTGGTTATGGTTCTTTTACACTCGAAAATATCGAAATGACCGCATCTGCTTTAAAATATTTTGGTTATGGTATCCCAGCTTTTGCTTTGGTCAAAATTCTCTCTAATTTCTTTTTTGCAAGAAACAATACGAAGACTCCATTTTACATTTCAACATTTATTGTTTTATTAAATATCTTGATAAGCATCACCTATTTTAAAGAAATTGGTTTTATTATAATTCCTATTGCAACCTCTATCTCTACTTGGATTGGTGTAGCAGTTTATATGTATCTACTTAACAAAAAGAATTTTTTACTACTTAAAAAATATTTACCCAGAAATATTACCAAGATAATATTAAACACAGTATTTATGTCTTTTCTTTTGATGTTTGCGTTAAATTACTATGCAGATTATTTGGATTATGATTATAAATACAAATCAGTTTATTTACTGATAATTGTTAGTTTTGTTGGTATTGTTTATTTGATATCGTGTTATTTAACTGGAATTTTAAAAACAAAAAATTTTAAAACAAATTGAAATGAGTGATAAAAAACTAGTATTTTCAGGCGTCCAACCTACAGGAAATTTACATTTAGGGAATTATCTTGGGGCTTTAAAGAATTTTGCATCATTACAAAAAGAAATGAATTGCATTTATTGCGTTGTAGATCTTCATGCCATAACTACTTTTCAGAATCCTGTTGAGTTAAAAAATAATATTTTGGAAACTACAGCAGGCTTTTTAGCGACAGGATTAGACCCAAATAAAAGTATAATTTTTAATCAATCTTCAGTTTCAGCTCATGCAGAATTAGCTTGGATTTTTAATTGTGTTTCAAGAGTTGGTTGGTTAAATAGAATGACACAGTTTAAAGATAAAGCCGGGTCCGACAAAGAAAAAGCTAGTGTAGGACTTTATATTTATCCAAACTTAATGGCTGCTGATATTTTATTATATAAAGCTACTCATGTTCCAGTTGGTGCAGATCAAAAGCAACATTTAGAATTGACTAGAGATATTGCACAAAAGTTTAACAAAGATTTTAATTGCGAAGATTTCTTCCCTTTACCTGAACCTCTTATTCTTAAAAATATTTCCAGAGTAATGAGCTTGAGAGATGGCACAAAAAAAATGAGTAAATCTGAAGAGTCTGATTATTCAAGAATAAATCTTAAAGATAGCCCTGATGATATTGTGAAAAAAATTAAAAAAGCTAAATCAGATTCCGAGTCTATTCCAGATGATTTAAAATCCTTAGAAAAAAAACCTGAGGCATTAAATCTTTTGACTATTTATGCTGAGGTATCTAAAATTAATTTGGAAAAAGCTTTAAAAGAGATGGCTGGTAAAGAGTACTCTTATATAAAAGGAAAACTTGCAGATCTTTTAGTAAGTGAAATTTCACCCATCGGTAAAGAAATTGTCAAATTAATGAATGATAAAACCCATTTAGTTAAGATATTGAAAAAAGGCTCTGAAAAAGCCAGTATTAAAGCTGAGGAAAACCTTAAAAATATACGTGAAAAAATTGGCTTGATATAATATACAATATTTAAATGATCCATACAGAACCAACACCCAATCCCGAGTCTTTAAAATTTTTGTCTGATAATATAATTTCAAATATCGGAACAGAGGAGTTTCAAGCAAATGAAATTAAAAATGTAAACAATCCCTTTGTAAAGGAATTATTAAGTTTTAAGGGTGTAGAATTAGTTCTTCTTTCAAAAAATTTTTTATCGGTAAAAAAAACTAAAGATATTTCTTGGAGCGAACTAAAACCAATGGTTATTTCACACTTAAACCATTATTTTGAAAATAACAAAGAACCTATTTTAAAAGAAGAATTACAGAATACAAAAACTAAAGATTATGCTGATGAAACAGTAAAAAAAATAATTGAAGTATTAGACACAAAAATTAGACCTGCGGTGGCAAGAGATGGAGGAGATATAAAATTTAAATCTTTTGAAAATGGAGTCGTCAAGGTTGAACTTCAAGGAAGTTGTTCAGGTTGTCCTAGCTCTTTAATGACTTTAAAACAAGGAGTACAAAATCTCTTAAAGCATTATGTAAAAGAAGTTAACTCAGTAGAGGCCAACTAGCATGAAAAAAAAATTAAGTTATAGAGACCAATTATTGGAGCTTGCCAAAATATACAGTGTAAAGGAAGTTCAAGATTATATTAAAAATAGAAAAAATTTAACTTCAGGACAATTAGAGTTAATTCTTAGAAAAAATAAGATTATTATTCCAAAAGATTTCAAAACAAGTTTTTTTAAAGAAAACGTTACTAAGCCTCTTTCAAAAGCCTCAAGACTAATAGACGATATTAGATACGATACTTCTAAATCAGTAAATAAAGTTTCAAGAAAAATAAGTTACATGAAAGAAGATAGCTCAAGATCAATATCAAGTTTTTTTTATAATTTATGGAAAAATATAGGAGCGGTTGGAATAGGTTTTCTTGATGTTCTTCCAAAATTAGGATCGACAGTTTTATCTTTTTGGGCAAAGCTCTTTACAAATCTTTTTCATGGAATCTACGAACAGCAAATAAACAAAAATAAAGCTGGAAAAGCCGTTGCTGTTTTTTTTATAGTTGCTGGCTTGATTACAATTACAGTTTCAGGAGTATCTACGTTTAAAAATTTAGATAAATCGAAAGAAATACATATAGTTAAAAAAAGTAAGACAACAGATGATCAGTCAAAACCGGCCCCTGAAAAGAAAATTAAACCAAAAACTGAAGTTAAAAAAATAAAACCGAAGCCAGAAATAAAACAGAAAGATAAAAATGTCACTGAATTAATCTTACCTGATTTAAACTTAAAAACATCGACAGTTTTAAATTTATTTGAAGATGTAAACTATGATTTAAAAAAAGTGAGATTTGATAAAACAGTTCAACCAATTTATTTTACTCAATTTCCAAAAGATTTAGATGAAATTAAAAGCGTAAAACTAAAAAAAGAAACTTTTATTAAAATTGTTCTTCCTCTAGTTGTTGCTGAGAATGAAAAAATATTAGATGACAGATTTAAATTAAACAATATTACCTCTAAAAAAGATACAACAGATGAACAAAAACAGTGGTTACGACAAAAGTTTTTAGAATATAAAGTTAAGAAAGGAAGCGTAGAGGAATTAAAGATAAAAATGGATATAATCCCTGCATCAATTGCTTTAGCACAAGCTGCAAAAGAAAGCGGATGGGGAACTTCTCGATTTGCTTTAGAGGGAAATGCAATTTTTGGTCAGTGGACCTGGAACGGAAAAGGTATTGAGCCATTATTAAAAGATAAAACTAAAAGCCATAAAATACTTAGATTTCC
>CACKXA010000023.1 GCA_902604055.1 uncultured Pelagibacteraceae bacterium
TTAGGGTTATTTAAAAAAAAATTTAATATCAAGATTGGTTATTCAGATCATACTCCTGGAATTGAAGCTTCGATTGCCGCAGTGTCCTTAGGTGCAAAAATTATAGAAAAACACTTTACACTTAGTAAAAAATTTAAAGGCCCTGATCACAAAGCAAGCTTAGATCTTGAAGAATTTCGAAAATTAGTAATTAGTATTAGAAAGGTAGAAACCTCGTTAGGTAAAGCAGAAAAAAAAATAACTTTAAGCGAAAAGAAAAATATCAATTTTATCCGTAAATCTTTGGTTGCTAAGTTTACAATCAAAAAAGGTGAGAAATTTAATGAAAAAAATCTTACGTGTAAACGACCAGGCACAGGCAAGCCGCCTTCGCTTTGGGATTTTTACGTAGGTAAAAAGGCTAAGAAAAATTATGAGAAAGATGAATTAATTTAAAATGAAATACAGAAGAATAATAGCCAAGCTTGATATAAAAGGACCTAACCTAGTTAAAGGAATTCACATGGAAGGGTTGAGAGTAATTGGAAATCCCGAACTTTTTGCAAAATATTATTATGAAAAAGGAATTGATGAAATAATATATCAAGACGTTGTAGCAAGCCTATTTCAAAGAAATAGTATTATTAAAACTATAAAAAAAACCGCAAAAAAAACTTTAGTTCCTCTTACAGTAGGAGGAGGAATACGTTCACTTAATGATATTTATGAAATTTTAAATTCAGGTGCCGATAAAGTTTCAATTAATACTATTACTATTAAAAACCCTAACTTTATAGATTTAGCTTCAAAAAAATTTGGTTCATCAACCATAATTGTTGCGATTGAAGCTTCAAAGTTTTTAAACGGTAAATACTATGCTTTAACCGACAATGGTAGAGAGGAAACTAACAAAGAGGTAGTTAAGTGGGCAAAGGAAGTTGAACAAAGAGGTGCAGGAGAAATATTACTTACATCAATTGATAACGAGGGAACTGGTGAAGGTTTTGATATAGAATTATCAAACTTAGTTAGTAAAGCAGTAAAAATTCCAGTTATTGCTCATGGGGGTGCTGGGAAGTATGATGATATAAAAAAAATACTCAGTTCAACAAAAATTGATGGTGTAGCTATCTCATCCCTGTTTCATTACAGTTCAATTAAAAAGATTAAGAATAATTATATCAATTCAATTGAAGGTAATACAGAATTTATCAATAGCTATAAAGATTTTAAAAATTTTGGAAAATACAATTTAACAGAATTAAAAAATTTTTTAGTCAAAAATAAAATACAGACTAGAACAATTTAATGAAAAAAGAAAATTATATAGCAATAATTGATTTGAAATTAAGCAATTTACATAACGTGAAGTTGGCATGCGATATAGTTGGAATTAAAAATGTTGTAACAGCTAATCCTGATATTATTTCTAAAGCGAAAGCATTAATTTTACCTGGAGTCGGGTCATTTAAGGAAGCGATGAATAAAATTAACTCTTTAAAATTAAGCAGTATAATCAAAAAAAGTATTAACGACAAAAAACCCTTTTTAGGGATTTGTCTGGGAATGCAACTTTTATTTTCTTCAAGCAATGAGTTTGGCAAGAGCAAAGGATTGAAAGTTTTAAAAGGAGAAATTAAACGTCTTAAATTTAGTGAAAATAAAAATATTAAATATTCTATTCCTCATACAGGCTGGAACAAAATAAATTTTTCAAAAGATAAAAAAAAATTTAAAATACTATCAGGATTAAAAAATTTTGAATTTATGTATTTTGTACATTCTTTTTATGTAAGTACTAATGAAAGTAAGTATATAAAATCATATTCTGAATACGGTTCTAATAAATTTCCATCAATTATTATAAAAGATAATATTTGCGCTTGCCAGTTTCATCCAGAAAAAAGTGGGTCTGCAGGATTAAAAATTTACAAAAATTTTAAAAGGATGATTAAATGAGAACTTTTTTTAATTTACCTAAAAAAATTATATTTTGTAGTAAATGTGTTAATTCAAATCAATATCCTGTTTCTATTCCTGAATTTAAACATACCACTACAAGAAAAAATGCAAAATATATTAATTTTGACAAAGATGCTGTCTGCGATGCTTGTAAACAAGCTGAGATTAAAAAAAGAATAAACTGGAAAAAAAGAGAAACACAATTACTTAAACTTTTAAAGAAATTTAGAAAAAATAATGGTTCTCATGATTGTTTAGTTCCTGGGAGTGGTGGAAAAGATAGTGCATTTGCAGCTCATATTTTAAAATATAAATATGGAATGAATCCACTAACTGTTACTTGGCCACCGATTCTTTATACTGATTATGGAAAAAGAAATTTTGATAAATGGCTAGAAGTAGGAGGTTTTGATAACGTTACTGTCAAACCAAATCCGAGAGTGTTAAAAATTTTAACAAAATTGGCAATTTTGAAATTGTTACATCCATTTCAAACTTTTATCTTAGGACAAAAAAATTTAGCCCCATATCTTGCTCAAAAACTCGGAATAGACTTAGTTTTTTTATGGAGAAAATGAAGCTGAATATGGTAATCCTTTAGCTGACAACACTAAATCTTTAAGAGATAAATCATATTTTACAATCAAGAATTTGAACAAGTCTTTTTTGGCAGGTGTAAAAGTTAAAGACTTGATGACAAAATATAAATTAAGCCTAACAGATCTCAAATATTATCTCCCATTATCATCTGATTTCTATAAAAAAAGTGAAGTACAGATACATTATTTAGGCTATTACTTAAAATGGGTACCTCAAGAAGCATATTATTATTCTGTAGAGAATACTGGTTACAAAGCTAGACCGTTTCGAACTGAAGGTACATACAGTAAATATAATAGCATTGATGACAAAATTGATGATCTGCACCACTATACAAGATATATAAAATTTGGAATTGGCAGAGCAACAACTGACAGTTCACAGGAAATAAGAAACAATCACATCAACAGAGAAGAGGCTAAACTTCTTGTAAGAAGATTTGATGGTGAATTCCCTAAAAGATATTTTAAAGATATAATGAGCTATCTAGAGATAAGTGAAAAAGACTTTCACCTAACATGCAATAAATTTAGATCTCCACACATTTGGAAATTATCAAAAGGGAAATGGAAATTAAGACACACAGTAAATAAAGATGGTACAGATGATTAAGAAAAAAAAGGTTTGTGTAATAACCGGTTCGAGGGCCGACTATGGGATTTTATCAATTCTTTTAAAAGAATTACAAATTTCTAATCACTTTGATTTAAAAGTAATTGTGACGTGTATGCATTTAATACCTAAATATGGAAATACTTATAAAGAAATAATTAAAGATAAAATTAATATATATAAAAAAGTTAAACTTCCTATTTATGGAGACAAAGTTTCAGACATTTCAAGAGCTACTGGATATGCAATTGATAAATTTACAATAGAACTAAATAAAATAAACCCTGATTTTGTAATTATATTAGGAGATAGATTCGAAGCTCTCTCATTTGCTATTTCATCATTATTTCTAAAGATACCTATCGTTCACATTCATGGTGGTGAAAGCACTTATGCTTTAATTGACGACTCAATTCGTCATTCAATTACTAAAATGGCAAACATTCATTTTGTATCAAATAAATTTTATGGAAAAAGAGTAATTTCTATGGGCGAGGATCCAAAAAACGTTTTTGTAACTGGGTCACTTGCTTTAGACAACATGAAAAAAATGAAATACTTTTCAAAAAAATATATAGAAAATAAACTTGATTTTGAATTTGGAGACAAAAATATAATTTTTACATTGCATCCTGAAACCTTAGGAAATAGCTCCCTACAAAAAAAATTAAAATCAATATTAGAAAATCTAAAAAAATTGAAAAACACCAAAATTATTTTTACTGTTCCCAACGTAGATATGGGCAACAAACATATCTACAAAATAATAAAAGATTTTACCAAAAAAAATAAAATCAATTCAATACTTGTCAAGTCTATGGGTCAAGAATTATATTTTTCTGTTTTAAAATTTGTAAATCTGGTAATTGGTAATTCATCAAGCGGAATCATTGAGGTTCCAAGTTTTAATATTCCAACAATAAATATTGGAAATAGACAACGTGGAAGACTTAAGTCTAAAAGTGTAATTGATTACGACCTTACAAAAGATAATTTTGAAAGAAAATTAAAAAAAGCACTGTCTAAAAGTTTTATTAAAAAGATATATAAAAGTAAAAATCCTTATTATAAAAAAAATAGTACAAAACTAATGATATCGGTTATGAAAAAAATCAACTTTAATAATGGAACACAGAAAAAATTTTATGAAAAAAAAAATTAAAATTATTTTTATAGGATCTGTGGTTTTTTCAAAACACTTACTTATAACTTTAAAGAATTTGGATTTTATAGAAATTGTTGCAGTGGTAACAAAAAAAAGAAAAAAAATGAAATCTGATTTTTGCGATCTTTCACACACATCAAACAAATATAAAATAAGATCATTAATTGTAAACGATATAAATTCTAAAAAAAGTTACAATATTTTAAGAAATTTAGAATTTGACTATATTTTTTGTTTTGGCTGGTCCCAAATTTTAAAAAAGAAAATTATAAAATTAGCTAAAAAATTTGCAATAGGCTACCATCCCTCAGATTTACCATCTAACAGAGGTCGCCATCCAATAATTTGGGCTATTTCACTTGGGCTTAAAAATACTGCGTCTTGTTTTTTTAAAATTAATGAAAAAGCTGATGATGGAAAAATTCTTTCAAAAAAATATATTAAAATTTTAAACAAAGATGACGCTAATTCGTTATATTTAAAGCTGGTTAATTCAGCCAAATACCAGTTGAAGCAATTGACGTATGATCTTTACAATAACAAAGTAAAAGTAATAAAAGAATTAAAAAAAGAGAAAAATTATTGGAGAAAACGAAATTATGAAGATGGAAAAATTGATTGGAGAATGAACGCAAATTCAATTTATAACTTAATTAAATCTTTATCTACCCCTTACGACGGAGCACATTTTATTTTTAAAGATCGAGAATTCAAAGTTTTTGATTCAAAAGTAATTAAAATTGATAAAGATAATATTGAGCCAGGAAAAATATTGAGAGTAAGTCTAAACAACTTTATAGTAAAATGTGGTATTGATGCATTGCAGCTTATAATGATTAAATCTAATAAAGTTTTTAAAAAAGGAGAGTATTTGAAATGAAAGTTTTAGTAGTAAGCCCCCACCCAGATGACGAAACATTAGGCTGTGGAGCCACTTTGTTAAAACATAAAAAGAATGGTGACAAAGTGTTTTGGTTAAATGTAACATCTGCGGGTATTAACTCTGGTTATCCCAGAATGTTCTCTAAAAAAAGAGATCAGGAAATTAGAAAAGTTTGCAAAGCATATAAGTTTGATGGTCACTTAAATCTTAATTTTCCAACAAAATTTTTAGATCAAATTCCAACAAGCAATCTAATAGACTCGTTTAATTCATATATAAACAAAATAAAACCAGAAAAAATATTTATACCTTCAAAATCAGATATTCACTCAGACCATAAGATTGTATTTTCAATTTGTCATAATTTTACTAAATCTTTTAGATATCCTTTTATTAAAAAAATTCTTGCGTATGAAACTTTGTCAGAAACAAATTTTAATTTTAGTAATAACGATATATTTTGCCCTAATATTTATGAAGATGTAACAAATTTTTTTATCAAAAAAATGAAAATAATGAAAATATATAAATCTGAGTTAAAAAAACACCCTTTCCCAAGAAGTGTGGACTCTATGAAAAGTTTGGGAATTTTAAGAGGTAGTCAATCTGGTTTTAAGTATTCAGAAGCTTTTGAACTAATTAAGGAAATCAAATAGTATGACAAATCTGTTATCTGGAAAAAGAAATTTATTAACTTCACCAAAGATTAGCTTGTTACAAGCTCTTATGTTGTTAAAAAAGACAGGCAAAAAATGTATAATAGTAGTTGATAATAAAAAAAGATTGTTAGGCACTATAACTGACGGTGATTTAAGGTCTCTTATAATTACAAAAAAAAATTTAAATCAATCAATTAATAAACTATATAATCCAAGACCCCGGTACGTCTTTGAAAATAGATTTAATATCCATGATTTGAGAAAAGAAATTATTAGAAATAGATATGAATTAGTCCCGGTACTAGATAAATCAAAAAAAGTTGTTGATGTTATTACATGGGACCAAGCCTTTAAAAAGAAATTTAAAAATAATACTAAGATTAAAAACTGTGAGGTTGTTATAATAGCTGGCGGTCAAGGTGAAAGATTACAGCCATTTACAAGCATTTTACCCAAACCATTAATTCCAGTTCAGGGCAAATCAATTATAGAGCACATAATTTCAAAATTTACTGATCTAGGTATCAAAAATTTTAAAATTTCTTTAGGTTATAAAAATAATACGATCAGAGCTTTTTTTAAAGCTTTAAAACTTAAATGTAAAATTAATTTTATAATTGAAAAAAAACCACTCGGCACCATAGGGTCTTTAAGTCTTATAAAAAAAGATAAAAAAATGGGTAATAAATCAATCTTCGTATCTAATTGTGATATTCTAGTTAATTCAAGTTTAGAAGAAGTCTTTCATTTTCATAATGATAAGAAAAATGATATCACTATAGTAACTGCAGCAAAAAATATTTTAATTCCCTACGGTGTTTGCCAAACTTCAATAAACGGTAAATTTAAAAATATTGAAGAAAAGCCCAGTTATAGTGCTCTAATAAACACTGGATTGTACATTTTTAAATCATCAATCTTAAGCTTAATACCAAAAAACAGAAAGTTTGATATTAACGATTTGATTGAAATCGCTAAAAAGAAAAAAAAAAAAATAGGTCTTTTTCCTATTTCGGATGAGTCTTGGATCGATATCGGCCAATGGAATGAGTACAGACTTGCAGCAAAAAAACTAGAGGAATAATTATAGATGTTAAGAAGTGAAAGAATTCACGATAAATTTTATATTAAGGAAAAAACAAAAGTTAAAGAAAGTTTTAAATTTTTATTAAATGATATAAGAAAAATAAAATTTAACTCTTTAATTGATATTGGATGTGCAAATGGCTCGTTTTTAAACTTTTTAAATAAAGTATATAAAGATAAAAGATTGATTGGAGCTGATGTAAATGAAGATTTATTAGTTTCGGCAAAAAAAAGGAATAAAAATATAGAATTTTTTAAATTAGATATTTCAAAAAAAATAAAAAGTAAGCTGAAAAAAAAATTCGACATTGTAATCCTAAGCGGAGTTCATACGATTTATGACGATATTGAACCATTAATAAAAAATGCTAGTTCTTTGTGTAAAAAGAAAGGTCACTTGTTTTTGTTTGGATCATTTAATCCTAAAAAATTTGATGTAATAACTCGTGTTAGAGAGTATAAGTCAAAAACTTGGGAGAAAGGATTCAATAGACCTAGTTTATTCTCAACAAAAAATATTTTTAAAAAGTACTTTTCTTTTACGAATATTAAAAAATTCAATTTTAAACTTAAAATAAAAGAATCGAATAATGACCCAAGAAGAACGCATACTGTTCGTTTGCTATCAAACAAAATTTTAACTGTAAATGGATTAGAACAAATTTCTACAAAATATTTAATTTTAGGAAAAAAATGAAAAAAATTAATAAAGAAAAAATAGTTTACGTAGTACATTGTATTGACACAGAAGGACCGCTAAATGAAAGTTTAAAAGCTACTTTTGAAAGGTTAAAACATATTTACCATCTTAATTTTAAGCCATCAAAAATCACACTGAAAAAATTACAAAAAGGTCAACTAGATTTAAAAGGATTAGAGGACTCCGTTAAGCAAACTCTTAATCCAGAAATTTTAAATTATAATAACTCCTGGAATAAAATTAATAAGATGTTGAAAAAATGTATGTCAAAAAAATTTAGAAATTTTTTTCCAGACTCAAAGGGAAAAGGCTGGATATTTAATTGGCATTGTGTAGATCATATTGATTTTGAAAAAAATCCCAGGAAGAGAGTAATTGGCTTTCATAAAATTTTTGATAGATACAGAGACTTTATAAAAAGATATAAATCAAATAATGATGGCTTTTATTTCCATTATCATCCTCATCCAATCCAAAAATTTGCTCATCTTTGTGCAACTAGATGGTTAGGTCCTACAGATAAAATATTTCAAATTTTATCTAGAAGAATATTAGACCGATATTGGTTTCCAGCAGTAAATAGACCTGGATTTCAAGTTTGTAGACCGGATAGTCATTGGTTCTTAGAACAGTTCATTCCTTTTGACTACGCCAATTTAGCAATCGATAAAGAAAAAAATAGCGCAAAACAATTTGATGTTTCCGAAGGTCGATCGGGAGATTGGAGAAGAGCGCCTAAAACTTGGGTGCCATATCATCCCTCACATGATGACTACCAAATAAAGGGAAATTGCAATAGGTGGATTGCGAGATGTCTTAACATTGGAACGAGATTTGACAATTTAAACCAAAAAGAAGTCGATAAAGCATTTAAAGAGGCAAACAATGGTAAGCCAGTAATTTTATCTTTTGCAAATCATGATTTTAGAGACATCAAAAAAGATATTTATCAAGTATATAAAATGCTTAAAAAATCAAAAAATAAATTTAAAAAAGTTAAATTTTATTATGCCAATGGAATAAATGCTATGCGAAATTCATTGAAAATAAAAAACAAAACAAAATTTAAGATTGCCCTAAAATTAAAAAAGATAAATTCAAATGCACATATTCTAGAAATCAACACTTCCGATGAAACTTTTGGTCCACAACCTTATTTTACTTTTAAAACAAAAAAAGGTGAATATCATTATGATAATTTGGATTTTCAAGTGCCAAAAAGAAAA
>CACKXA010000024.1 GCA_902604055.1 uncultured Pelagibacteraceae bacterium
TTAGTTTTTTTTTATCATCTTTTTTTACATCAAAACTAGATGGAAATATTTTTTCTTTGTATCTATTTTTATCTTCTTTATTAAATATTTTTCTAAGATAAATAAAAATTATTAAGATTGGGTATAAGATATTTGTAAGCAATCTATAGAAAAAAATCATTTGACTTATTTTAACTGCTTTTCATATAACGATTTATATTCTTTACAATTTTTTATAAGAAATTCATGATCACCTGACTCGATAATTTCTCCATCTTTAAGAACAAAAATTTTTTTTGCCTTGTGTATTGTTGACAACCTATGAGCTATTACTAAAGTTGTTTTATTTTTTGTTAAATTAATGATAGCATTTTGAACGATTTCTTCTGAGTCAGCATCAAGAGAGGAAGTAGCCTCGTCCAAGAGAATTATTGGAGATTTTTTAAGTATTGCCCTAGCAATTGACAGCCTCTGCTTTTGTCCCCCAGAGAGTTTAATGCCATTTTCACCTATTATTGTGTCATAGGATGAGGGCAATTTATCAATAAATTCATCAGCAGCAGCATATTTACAAGCCTCTTCAATTTCACTTTGAGATGCTGAAGAATTTGCATATGAAATATTTTTTTTAATTGTTTCATCAAACAAAATTACATCCTGGCTAACTAAAGAAATATTTTTTCTTAACGAACTCAAAGATACTTTAGTAATATCCTGGTCATCAATTTTAATAGTTCCTTGTTGTGGATCGTAAAATCTTGGCAATAAATTCATAATTGTACTTTTTCCTGCCCCACTATGACCCACAAAAGCACTCATAGAACCACCTTTGATTTGTATATTTATATTCTTAATAGCTCTTTTTTCTGTCGATTCATATTTGAAGCTAATTTCTTTAAAAGCAATATTACAATTATTAATTGCTAGTTCAGGTAAACTTGTATTTTCTTTAATCTTAATAGTTTTATCAATTATTCCTGAAATTCTTTTAAAAGCTGTAGCTCCTTGATATGCTGCCATGTTTATTGTCGCTAACGACCTAATCGGTTGATAAGCTAACATCATTGCTGCTAGAAAAGAAAAAAAGTTATTAACCTCCAATTCACCAGCTGCAATCAACTTGCCCGAAAAAAAAATAAATCCAGCAATCATAAACCCAGTAAGTATTTCCATTATAGGTGTTGCTCTAATTAAAACGCTATTTATCTTAATATTTTTTTCTACGAGGTCATTGATTATATCTTTAGCATTTTTATTTTCTTCTTCCTCTTTTTGGTAAATTCTTATCATTTTTGAACCTTTAAAAATTTCTGATAAGAAAGAAGTTAATTTTCCTGAAAGTTCACCTGCTTCTCCAACTGCTTTTCCTATTCTTTTTCCTAAATTTTTAGCAAAACCTGCGGCTAACGGCATCATAAGAATAGCAAATAAAGCTAACTTCCAATTTTGATAAAACATTAAAGAAACCAATGCTATTACTGAAAAACTATCTTTCATTAAATTTAAAACACCCGTACTCACAAGATTTTGTATTTGGTGAGCGTCAAACATTATATTAGAAATATATTTTCCAGAGTGTCTATTATCTAAAGTTTGTATGTCTGACACTAAAATGTTGTTCGCCACTTCTTTTTGAATTTCACCAGCTACTTCTTGACCAACACGAATAATATTCATTCTAGCAAAATATAGACTTAGACCTTTAGTTGAAAATGCAATGATAATTAAAAAAGGAATAAGCCAAGCTAGTGTTCTATCTTTTTCTATGAAAATTTTTTTTACAGCCGGATCTAGCAACCAGGCAGTTGCTGAAGTACTGCCCGCTACTAATATTGATAAGATTAAAGCTAAAATTATTCTAAATAAATGTTTTTTTACGTACTCTTTATAAAGTCTTTTTAAAATAATTTTTAATTCTTGAAATTTCATAATCTAATTAATTGAACAAATGCTTAAAAATAAAATCAATCCAGAAATGTTGTTAAATTTGAAAGCATGCAAACAATCTTTTGCTCTATCTTTGTTAAATTTAAAAATCTGATATGCCAAAGTTAAACAAAACGATATAAATAAAAATGAGAAAATATTTAAACCAATCATGTTTTTAAATAAATATATTAATATCAAACAAGTTAACAAATATGATGTTCCTACGAATAGTTTTATATTTTTTTTAAACTTAATAGATGTTGATTTAATACCTATAATTTCGTCATCTTCCATATCTTGAACTCCATAAATCGTGTCATAACCCAATGTCCAAAATATGGCTGATATATAAAGGACAATAATTTCATAAGAAACACTATTTTTTGCTGCAGCCCAAGCCATGATAATTCCCCAATTAAAAGTTAATCCCAAAAATAACTGTGGCCAATAAGTTATTCTTTTCATGAATGGGTAAGAAAAAGCTAGGACCATTGATCCTAAACCAAGTGTAATTGTTAACAAGTTAAATTGTATTAAGATTAAAAAAGCGAAAGCACACAAAATAATTGCATATAAAAAAGATTGTTGGACTGATATTTTTCCTGCCGCCAAAGGCCTTTCTTTTGTTCTAGCTACTTTTTTATCAAGATCCTTATCTACAATATCATTAAATATACAACCAGCACTTCTCATCAAAACAGATCCCATAAAAAAAAGGAATAAATAATTTAATAAAATAAAAAAATCTCGATTGTAGTCAAAAGCTAAAGCTAAACCCCATGAACAAGGCCAAAATAAAAGCATAAAACCTATGGGCTTGTTTAATCTAGTTAAATTAATAAATATTTTTATATGTTCCATGAAAATATGCCTTGTAAATATCAAACACTATCTACATAATCAATTTGATTCGATATGGATATAGATTACACAGTAACTGCATTAATGTTTCCAGCCATTCCCTTAATGATGACAATGTATAGTAATAGATTTCATACGTTAAGTGCTCTTATAAGGCAACTCCACGATCAGTATATATTTGAAAAAAAAGTACCACCTGAATGGGAAAACCAACTACATGTTTTAAATAAAAGAACCAATTTACTAAAATATGTTATGGGTTTCGCGGCATTTGGATTTCTTTTTAATATGTCGACAGTGTTAATGCTTTATATAAATACATTACAAATTGCTCGTCTTAATTTTGCTGCATGCTGTATTTGTATGATAATTTCTATTTTTTTATTTTTACAAGAAATCAGGCTTTCCAACCAGGCTCTTAAATTTCATTTAAGTGATATGGACTCTATGAAAAGAGATTTGTAACTTTACTCTTTTTCCAAAAGATTTTTTTTAAATAAAGAAATACCATTTTTTAATTTGTAATTGTAAGACTCTTCAAAAGTTTCTAATTGCCAACCTTTCATTCTTTGAGCTATTTCTTTTAAATTACTCTTTTTCCAATCGATAGCTGTGTTTTCTTTTTTCCATCTTCTTTTCTCTTCGTTAGTTCTTGCACAACCATAACAAAAACCTGTTACAGGATCTGTTTTACAAATACTTATGCAGGGAGAAATTATCTTCATATCCAAATTAAGGAACTAATATAGCAGGGCCTGTTAATATTCTTGCCTCTAAATCTTGATGTGCTTTTTTTGCGTCTGCTAATTTATATTCTTTGGATATCTTAATTTTTATTTTTCCATACTTAACTTTCTCAAATATATCATTAGCCCCTTCTTGAAGTTCTTTTCTATTTGTAAAATAATGCCCAATGGTAGGCCTTGTTAAAAAAAGACTTTTGGACTGTATATCTTTAGGGACATTAACGGGATCTAAAGGTCCTGATGCATTTCCAAAACTTGCCATCAATCCTCTTGGTTTTAAGCATGCGATTGAACCTTTAAAAGTATCTTTTCCAACTCCATCAAAGACTGCTGAAACACCTTTATTATTTGTTAATTTCATTACTTCTTTAGCAAAATCATCTTTCGAATAATTTATCACATGATTGTAACCATTTTCTTTTGCGATTGCTATTTTTTCATCAGTTCCAACTGTACCAATTACTTTGGCACCTATGCTATTGGCCCATTGAGCAAATATTTGACCTACACCCCCTGCTGCTGCATGAAATAAAATAGTTTCACCAGCTTTCAGATTGTAGGTTTTGGTTAACAAATAATTAGTAGTCAAACCCTTTGTCATAAGTGTTGCCGCTATCTTATGTGAAATTCCGTCTGGTACTTTTACAGTAATTTTTGCTGGTATGATTCTTTGTTGAGCATAAGCACCTAATGGCATAGATGCATAAGCAATGTTATCCCCTTTATTAAATTCGTTAACGTTTGATCCTACTTCTTCAATTTTTCCAGCAGCCTCAAGACCAATACCACTTGGTAAAGATAGAGGATATAAACCAGATCTATGGTAGGTATCAATATAATTTAATCCTATAGCATAATTAGTAACTTTAATTTCGTCAGGACCAGGAGAACCCACATTTACCTCTTTAAGTTCTAAAACTTCTGGACCTCCATTTTTACTGATAATTACTGATTTAGTCATTTTAAAGGAAACTACTTCAACTTTTAATATTTAGCAAATGTTCCATTATTATAGTCTTGAATGGCTTCAAGTATTTCAGCTTTCGTATTCATTACAAATGGACCACCTCTAGCTATTGGTTCACCAATAGGCTTACCTGCTATAAATAAAAACTCAGTTTTTTTTTTAGCCTTTACGGTCAGTTGATTTCCTCTTTCTAATAAAATCAAATTTGAATCATTTGTTTTTGAATGATTTTTTTCACCAATTTTTAACTCCCCTTTAAGCAAATAAACGAAGGAGTTATGTCCTACAGGAACATCACACTTAAAGTCTTTACCTTCATTTAAAACAATATGAAAATAAATTGGATCTACATTATGATTTTTTTCAGGTCCCTCAACAGATTTATATTTGCCAGCGATTATTTTCACCATTTTTTCATTATCTTTGTGAACGCCAAGTTCATTACCTTTAATATAATTGTATTCTGGTTTATTTTTTTTTAATTTCGCAGGCATATTTATCCAAAGTTGGAAACCTAACAATTTTCCGCCTGACATTGCTGGCATTTCTGAATGAATAATGCCTCTGCCTGTTTTCATCCACTGAACATCTCCTGGCTCCATATTTCCTTTTGAACCAGTACTGTCCTCGTGTTCAAATTTACCACTTAACATGTAGGTTACGGTTTCTATACCCCTATGAGGATGAGGAGGGAATCCTGCAACATAGTCATCTTTATTTTCAGAACCGAATTCGTCGAGCATTAAAAATGGATCAATATAATCTGCTTCAGGAGTTCCGATGCTTCTTTTTAATTTCACCCCAGCCCCGTCTGAAGCGTTAACAGCCTTTATGATCTTTTTTACTTCAATTTGTGACATTAAAAACAATAACTTTTAAATTAAATCTAGTAACTGCGTTAAATTGTTAACCCTATTTATGGGCTTATAATCTAAATTATCAAAAATAGCTTGATTTCTATTAACCCAAACAGCATTATACCCATAGTTTCCGCCGCCAGATACATCCCACGTATTAGCACTTAAAAAGGTAACTTCATTTGGCTTAATTTTATATTTATTAACTGGCAGGTTATAAACTTTTGAGCTTGGTTTATAAATTCCGACTTCCTCGATTGAAAAAAGATCATCGAATAAATTTTGTAAATCGTTTCCTTTGACTAATTCACTAAGAAGAGCAGGGGTTCCATTTGAGAGTATAGCAAGTTTAATTTTTTTCTTTTTAAGATTCTCCAATACTTCTTTAACTTCAGGGTAGGGTGATAAAATTTTATATAGTTTTAACAAATCATTTTTCATACCCATATCGATATCAAAAACTTTCATTGATTTTTCCAGGCTATCTTCTGTGATTGTCCAGAAGTCTTTATGTCTGTTCATTAAACTTCTAAGCCAAGTATATTCAAGCTGAGTGGTTCTCCAAAAATTGGCAAAACCCTCCCACTTATCTCCAATTCTATCTTTGCATTTTTCTGCAGCAGAGTTTACATCAAATAACGTTCCATAAGCATCAAACACTATAGCTTTTGTAATCATTAATTATTTAATATTATGAGATCCGTCACACATTGGGGGATCATTTGTTTGTTTACATGCACACAAAAAAACTTTTTTTGATTGATCTGCCGTATATTTAAGAGGAGAAAAGTTTGTTCCTTTGTGAGAGCCATCACAGAAAGGTTGTTTCGTACTTTTTCCACATGAGCACCAAAAATATGATTTTCCCTCAACAACATCCACTCCTATCGGTGAGTTCTCCGCTCTTTGACCTTTTTCCATAATAAAGTTCCTTTGATTAATTTAATTTTGTTTATAATATAAGTAAATCATGAATATTAGATTATATTATCCTAACAGTATAGTTAAAAATTCAACAGATCTACTCTCAAAAGAGCATACCCACTATGTTGCAAATGTGATGAGACTCAAGCGAGGTTCAAATATTAATTTTTTTAATAAAGAAGGGGAATGGATTAGTGAGATAATTTTTTTAGAAAAAGATAGAGTCGAAGTAAAATTTCTGAAAAAAATAAGACAAGCGAGTGTATTATCTAAAATAGAGCTAGCAATTTGCCTAGTAAAAAAGACACCTATGGAAACTATTCTTCAGAAAGCAACTGAGCTAGGCGTATATAAAATAACTCCTATAGTTTCAGAAAGAACTGAAGTTAAAGAAATAAATCATGAAAGAGCTAAAAGAATAATTATTGAAGCCACAGAGCAGTCCAATCAATTATCTCCTCCAGAAATTTGTGAAACAATTAAACTTAAAGATTTTTTAAGAAATTTAGACGTATCTACCAAGATATTATTTGCTGACGTTAATTCTAATGAAAGTCTTAAAGCTGAAGATTTAAAGGAATGTAGATCTTTGTGTATTTTGATAGGGCCGGAAGGTGATTTTTCTCCCTCAGAGCGTGAGATAATACTTGGAAATTTGGCAGTAAAACCCTTTACGATATCGAGAAATATTCTTAGGTCTGATACTGCTGTAATAAGCGCTATTTCATTAGTTAATTTTATCAATAACTTTCATTAATTGTCGCATTAATTGAAATTGTTAAATCATCTAAAAGCTGTATAAAAACCTATGCTAAAAAAAATTGTCTCTATAACTTTTTTATTATCAAATCCTCTTTTGGCTAACGAGCCTAAAGATTGGCAGTTGGGATTTCAAAAATCGGCATCTAAAAGTATGTCAGATATAATTTGGTTTCACGATTATATGCTTTTACCAATTATTACAGCTATAACCGTTTTTGTTTTGTTTTTACTTTTATACCTGTTGGTACTGCAATAATCATTGTAGCTGCTAAAAAATAAGCTTTTGTATCTGTGTCTAGTCCTACAGTGTACATATGGTGCGCCCAAACAACAAAGCCTACAACTCCTATCGCAACCATTGCATAAGCCATTCCTAAATAACCAAAGACAGGTTTTTTAGAAAAAGTTGAAACTATATGGCTAATCATTCCAAAACCTGGAAGGATTAGAATATAAACTTCTGGATGCCCAAAAAACCAAAACAAGTGTTGAAAAAGAACAGGATCTCCTCCGGTCTGAGCCTCGAAGAAAGCTGTACCAAAATTTCTATCTGTTAAAAGCAT
>CACKXA010000025.1 GCA_902604055.1 uncultured Pelagibacteraceae bacterium
TAACAGCTTACTCTATAAGAGATTAATTTAATTATTTCTAAACATAAAGATTAGTTTATAGGGCCCGAGAAATCGGGTCTTATTTATTTTCGTTCCATAATTTTTTAAGATTGATATTTGGAGATAATCCAAAAACTGAGTTAACATTTGTACAATGCAAACTCAACGAAGGAAGAGGAGAAAAACATTTTTCTTGTTCATAAATTTTGTGTAAATTTTTTTCAAAAGGTTTACTTTCTGTTGTCGCCATTTCGATTAGCTTATCGTAATGTTTTTCAACCATTTCTTTACTTGTCATAAAAGTTAACAAGGACTCTTTTACAGACCTCCAGTGGGTATTTTCACCTACAAGAATATTTGAATGATTCATGTTTTTATAAAGATAAGGATAATCAGTAGATAGTAAAAATATTTCACTTTTAAAAATAGAGGCAAATTTTTCATAAGCAAATATCATTTCAGCTAAAGCTTCAGTTTTATGAATGTAATCATCTTCTACAAAATAAATTAAATCTTCACAGCTTTTTGCATATTCAAAAGACTTTAAAATAGAAGCCATAGTTGATACCATATGGTTTTTGGAGTCATTATTTTTTTCTATTGTAAATCGCTGAGCTTTAAAACCTCCATTTGATAAAGAAGATAAAATTTTGTTAATATCAGACTCGGGTGAATCAACATCAATAATTGTAAACTTTATTTCTAAACCCTTATATTTTCTATTAAGATTTGCTGTTGATTTCATCAATGAATTAATCGTTCTAAAAGTATACTCAGATTTATTTTCTTCAAAAATTCTTTTTTTGGTTTGAGAAACTAAATGAACTGAAGTGCAAATTTTGACTATTATATCTAGAGTTTTAGCTTTTCGTGTAATCGTAGTTTCGCCCAGACCTAAAGTTATTGATTTATCTCCAGGTTTACTCAACTGTTCCTCATATTCCTTGTTAGATACTGGAAAATCTAGGTTGCTTTGATCAATTAACTCATAATCAAATATGCGACAAATTTTGATTAAAATTTTCTTTATAAAGCTTGTTTTTTTTGATTTAAATTCTCTCATTAGTATATATTTTAATACCATGAATATTAAATCTTCTAAAGAGCTTGTTGATGAAGCCAACGAGTCAATAAACGTAATGTCACCTGAACAGGTTAAAAAAGCTTACGATAAAGGCGAGGTAACATTAGTAGACGTAAGAGATATAAGAGAGCTATGGAAAGAGGGAACTATTAAAGACTCAATACATATACCTAGAGGTATGCTAGAATTTTGGTTAGATCCTCAAAGTTCGTACTATCGAGAAAAAAAAATTGGAGACTCAAAAAATTTAGTTTTATTTTGTGCTTTAGGTTTTAGATCAGCTTTAGCCACAAAATCACTAAAAGAAATGGGATTTAAGAATGTAGCAAATGCAAATGGAGGTTTTGACTCACTTAAAAAAGTTGGTTTACCAATTATTGAAAAAGAAAAAAAATAAATTACTTTTTAGCTTCGCTTAAGACAAACTCAATTCTATCCTGTCCCCAGAAAATTTTATTATTAATAACAAAACTTGGAGCTCCAAATATTCCTTTTTCGTACGCTTCGCTTGTTTTTTTTTTCAAAGAGTCCTTTATAGAGGAAGAGGCTAATCTTAATAAAAAAGTTTTTGGATTAATATTTAAATTTTTTAAAATTTTTTGAAAGATATTCTCATCATTTAAATTAAGACCATCCTGCCAAATAGCATTGTATATACTGTCAATATAATAACTTTTAAAATTATCTTCTTCGGCAACAAGCACACCTCTCATCAAATTTAAACTTTTAATTGGAAAATAAGAATTAAATTTAAAGCTTATATTATTTTTTTCTGCAATCAATTTACAATCTCGGATCATATGTCTCGCTTTAGCAGGAATAAAAGCAGGAGCTTTTATACCATGAAGATTATGCAAACCACCTAATAAAATCGGTTTATATTTAATTTTAATTGAATCTCTTTTCTCTATTTTAATTATTTCTTTATGAGCCAAAAAAGAATAAGGACTAATAAAATCAAAATAAAATTCAAAAGGTTTAATCATTGAAGCTAATTTTTTTTGAGAAAAAAATTCTAAAAAACCAATAAACAAACAAACCAATAGGTCCAGTAAAATAAGTTATAATCAGCGATATTATTGTTATAAATCTAGGGACCATGTATTTATTAGAATCTCTAACAATCCAAGCTCCAAGAAATAAACTTAAAGCTAAAAAATGAATCCAAAAAGTTAAAAGAAAAGCTTCGTTTGAAAACATAGAATATAAACCATCTAATCCAAGATATAATTCAAAGCTATCCAAAATATTTTCATCGATAAAAATATTGTAAGCTACAAAGCAGTAAGCAGACGCTAAAATAAATGGAACGAATATAGACTGTACTAAAAAATTAGTAAGACCATGTGTTGGTAAAATTATCAACAGCAACCAAAAAGGCAAAACTCCATAATTAGCTATCAAATAAATATTATCATAGTTTAGTAGGTCTATAAGATTATTTATCATGAAAAATAATATAGTATATTAAACAAATGAATCCCACATTAAATAAAAGTGATTTTGAAGACCTAACTACAAGTTTAAGAGATTTAGCTTATTCTTATTTGGAAAAATACAATCCATCTAAACAACAATTAAAAATTTTTTTATTAAAAAAATACCTTACTAAAATTAAGGGAAATAAGACTAAAAAAGAAGTCACTGTAATTATTGATGAGATAATTTTGAGTCTCGAGAAAAATAAGATTATTAGTGATGAACTTTATTCAGACTCAAAA
The DNA here is from genome assembly GCA_902604055.1 of uncultured Pelagibacteraceae bacterium. Classification (GTDB taxonomy): domain Bacteria; phylum Pseudomonadota; class Alphaproteobacteria; order Pelagibacterales; family Pelagibacteraceae; genus Pelagilacustribacter. The sequence goes on from CACKXA010000025.1 coordinate 2,806, forward strand.
GCAAGAATGTTTTTAAAAAGAGGTTATTCCCTAAACAAAATAAATCAATCACTAAGAAACAAAGGAATAGATAGCGAATATATAAAAAGAAGTATTGATAAGATAAAAGATAATCACATTGAACCAGATTTTGTTTCAGCGTTAAAGCTTTGCAAAAGAAGAAGAATAGGACCGCTTAGACCTCAAGCAAACAGGGAGTTATTTTATAAAAAAGATATTGGAATATTAGCTAGGGGAGGTTTTAGCTACGAGTTATCTAAAAGAGTTTTGGAATTAGAAATTGAAGAATTTAACAAGCTGATGAAGATTATTTAGATTTATTTTTTTCATCTTCAACTAGTTGATCTAATTTTCTTTTAAGAGAATTCCGAACTAAGATAAAAAATATTACGCCAAATAAAGTTACAGACAAAAGGATAATTAATATAGTTTTAAGCATCTAATATTTCGCTCCGTTTAATAATTAAACTTAAATTTTTATAATCTTTTTTTCCATACTTGAAAGACTGATTTTCCAGTGTCGTTATTAAAGCACCTGCGTTTTCAGCAACTGCATGACCTGCAGCGTAATCCCATTCATAGGCTCTTTCTTTTGCAGCATAAAAATCATATTCTCCAGTTGCAATAACGCAAAATTTATACGAGCTATGCATCGGAGTAAAAGATTCTACTTTGTATTTTTGCATTACATCTAATATTAATTGTGACGGTTTTTCAGTTCCACTTACAGCAAATATTTTACCTTTGGGAGTTTTTTTCTTGCAGTCAAGTTTAATAGTTTTTTTATTCTCAATCATAAAAGAATTATTTTTTCCAAAAGTATAAAATAATCTATTTTTTTTTGGCGCTCCTAGTAATCCAATAGTAGGCGTATAATTTAATATTAAAGCGGCATTAATAGTATATTCATCTTTTCCAGCTATATATTCCTTAGTCCCATCAATTGGATCAATTAGCCAAAACGTTTTGAAATTATTTTCTTTTTTTAAATCCACTGTTTCTTCAGATATGATAGGAATATTAGGTGTTAATTTTTGTATTTTTTCTGTAAGTATTCTATTAACCTCTAGATCTCCATTTGTAACAGGAGAATTATCAGGTTTAATAATCTTTTTTAAACCTTGATTTCGGATTTCAATTGATTTTCTACCTGCTTCTTGTGTGGTTTCTATCAAATTTTTTGCAATATTTTCTAATTCAGTACTGTTCATTTTTGACTTTTTCTAATTTCACGTTGTCCAAGTTTATTACTTTTTTTCCACTATTTTGAAAATTAATCGTAGCTTTATTTTTAATAATAGATTGAATTTGACCAATTCCCCAACTTTTTTCAGAGGGATTTACAACAAAATTGCCTGGTTCTATATCATATTGCATAATGGAAAATAAAAGTAGTATATAATATATACATTTTATGACGAATTCTCTAGGAATAAAAAAAAAACCTAAAGACACTAAAGTTATTGTCGCAATGTCTGGTGGCGTCGACTCGTCTGTAGTTGCGGCACTAATGAAAGAAGAGGGTTTTAATGTGACTGGAATAACATTAAAATTATATGATACCTCTAATCAATCTACATCTGGTAGACAATGCTGTGCTGGTCAAGATATTCTAGATGCAAAACGAGTATCAGATCAGATAAACATCAAACATAAGATTCTTTATTACCAAAAAAAATTTAAATCTGAAGTTATTGACTCTTTTATAGACAGCTATACTGCAGGAGAAACACCAATTCCATGTGTACAATGTAATCAGACTGTAAAATTTAGAGATCTATTTAAATATGCAAAAGAATTAAAAGCTGACGCACTTGTTACTGGCCATTATGTTTCAAGAATTCAAGGCAAAGTTAGTGCAAATATGTACAGAGCCAAAGATCACAACAGAGATCAAAGTTATTTTTTATTTAATACAACTCAAGAACAATTAGATTACCTAAGATTTCCACTGGGTCAAACTGAAAAAATAGAAACAAGATCTATGGCAAAGAAACTTAATCTGAATGTGGCTCAAAAACCAGATAGCCAGGATATTTGCTTTGTACCCAATGGTGACTATAGTTCGGTAATAAAAAAATTTAGACCAGAGTCTTTTAAGTCTGGAAAAATTATTGATGTTCATGGTAAACAACTTGGCAATCATGAAGGTATAATTAATTACACAGTTGGTCAAAGAAAAGGAATCAAAATTTCTAGCAATAAACCCTTATATGTAGTAAATATTGATGCAGATCAAAATACTGTAGTTGTGGGTAGTAAAGAAAATTTAATAGTAAAAGAAATTAAACTTCGACAATTAAATATTTTAGGGTCAAAAAAAGATTTTGAAGACATCATTAAAATTAAAGTTAGATCTACTGGCAAATTGTTAAAAGCTAAAGTTAATTTTTATGAGACTTCAGCAATTGTTAAGATCTTAGATAAAGAAACTGGAATTTCTCCAGGTCAGGCTTGCGTTTTTTATACTAGAGATAGCTTTGGGGATAAAGTGCTCGGAGGTGGTTGGATACATAAGACTTATAAAGATAATTTATCCACGTAGTTAACAACCTTCAACTGATCGCGTAATAAGTGATACAATATTTTTTCACATATGATTTAATTAAATTAATTAAGAGGCAACTCTTAACTGGCCATTTAGGGAAAAACCGAGAGGTTCAAGCTTAAAGGGCAGAAAGGTGGACCTAGTAGCGCTAGAATAGTTCACCGGGACGGCTTGGCGGTAGCGCCTAAAACGACGAGCCAAAACTACTAAATTTCTGGGCGAAAGCCTAGAAATTTATGTGGTTCTTTTCCAAAATAATCTAGAAAATAAATAAAATATTACTACTCCAACGAAGTAATTCCATTCAAGAGCATGTTTAAAATGAGTGTTTCCTTTTGATATCAATAATGGAAGACTTAAAATTGCAACCGTAGCCAAAATGCCAACTAAAAAAATTTTTAAAATCAAAATTTTATTATTAATAAAATCTTTTAATTTATTCTTAAGTTTATAAAAATGATACACAAGAATACCTTGTGCAATAATCTCAAAAATTATAAACAAAAGAAGCACCACCCTTCTAAAAAGTTTGTATATTTGTATATCGAATTTTATACCAAGAAATATAGAGTGAATTACTAAAAAAACAGCAGATAGCACTCCAAAAGTTTTAAATTTATAATTTAAGTTTGTTGTATTGAGATTATTTACTAATTGATTGTTATTTTTCCAATAAATAAATAACAAAATTGCTGTTAAAAACATCGCTGGTTTAAAAATTAAATACTGAGGAAATGTTCTCGAGGCTCTGCTAATTGAAAGACTGCCATCCAAATAAGGTATTGAAAATCCAGATCTACCAATCTGATCAACTGAAAAAATTGTATTTTCAAGTAATTCAGGATTTTGAGAGATGAATAAACAAAGATTTATCGCAACTAATGGAACAAAAAAAATCCATAAACTCAATTTTCTAATTTGAGCTATTTCTTTCATAATAATTTAATTGATTATTTTCTCTTGTTTCTTTTTCTAGCTCTTCTTTTTTTTGAGCCTATTTTCCTTCGGCCCCGATGTTTCTTTGGATATCCCATATTTTTGCCTCCTTTTTTATATTTTGTTGTATAAAACTTATGTAAACTTCAATTATACTTATTTTATGAAAAAGTCTATAAGCACATTTCTAAAACATCCTACAAAAGATAGCACTAATAGGTCAGCAAACCCTCCAGTTACAAGAGCTTCAACTATACTTTTTAATTCCATGCAAGAACTTGTGCAGCATGAAAAAAAAATCAAAGCTAATAAGAAAATTAGTTATTACAGTTATGGAAGATATGGAAGCACAACTACAATAGAATTAGAAAACATCCTTAAAAAGCTTGAAGAAGCTTACCATGTTTTCCTGACTGGCACAGGATTTGGTGGGGTTGCACTAGCAATTATGAGCTTATGTAGGCCAGGAGATGAAATTTTAGTTTCTGACAATGTATATGGACC
>CACKXA010000026.1 GCA_902604055.1 uncultured Pelagibacteraceae bacterium
GCATTATTCTTAATTAACTTTTTTACTAGTGGTTTAGAGGAAACTAATGTTCTTAGAGTTCATTTAATAAATAGTATCCCTTACTTTAGATTTTTAATGATGGGAGTTGGTTTGTTATTGATTATGCGCTATAGACCAAAAGGAATTTTACCTGAGAAAATAAAACACATATAAAAAAACCTCAGCAGTTTTCACCACTGAGGTTTTAAGATTATATTTTATCTTTGTTTTTTGTTTTTAAATTTACCGCCTTTAATTTCTTTTTCTATGAAATTACCAACGTGTTCTCCAACATCTGTAAATTTAACTGCAGTTGCGCCTTCGTAATCAATTGCTTTTCCTTTAGCTAAAAGATCTAAGCCTTTTTTAAGCTGACCTGGATAGATTTTTGTTCCAGGTGCATTAGCTACAGACATAACATTTTTTGCAATCGAACCACGATCAGCAGAACCACCAGCTTGCATTGCAAGAACGATTAAAGCTGCTGCGTCGTATGACTCGCCAGTATATGGTCCAGATGAATCAATTCCACCTGCTTTAGCAACTTTTGTAAATACTCCTGCTCCTTTACCTAAAGAACCTGGTAAAGAACCAAAAGATTTGTTTAAGCTTTTACCGAAAGTATCGGTCAGTGAGTCACCGATCATACCATCTGATAATATGAATTTATCAAAAGCACCGGAATCCAAAGATCCTTGAATAATTCCTTTACCACCTTGGTCGAGGTATCCAATAACAGCAACCGCATCTCCACCAGCTGATGCTAGCGTAGAAACTTCAGCACTGTAGTCAGCTTTACCATCTTCGTGTGCAGTTACAGTTGTAACTTTTATACCATGTGCTTTAACTGCCGCTGAATAAACATCAGCTAAACCTTTACCGTAATCGTTGTTAGTGTATGTAACAGCAACACTTTTAACACCTCTATCTTTTGTAATGTCAGCAAGAATTTGTCCACCACGAGCATCCGATGGAGCTGTACGGAAAAACAAACCTTTATCCTTTAAAGTTGTTAAACCAGGAGATGTTGCTGAAGGTGATATAATAGTAATTCCATTAGGAACTGCTACGTTTGAAGCAACTGCTCCAGTCACACCAGAACAATCTGCTCCCATAATTGCAACTATACCTTGACCGACTAAACCTTCTGCTGCTGTTGTTGCTGCAGCAGAGTCGACACATGTAGAGTCAGCTCTTAAAGCTTTTATTGTTTCTCCACCAAGCAATGAGCCTGAATCAGAAGCTTCTTTAAAAGCTAATTCCGCAGATGCTGCCATAGCAGGTGTTAAGGACTCAATAGGACCCGTGAATCCTAAAATTATACCCATTTTAATTTCTGCATATGCACTTGTCGCTAAAATCGACAAAGACAAAATTGCAGATAAAAATATTTTTTTCATATTTCCCCTCTCATTAGTATTTTTAAATAATAATATTATTGACTTTTACAGCTTAATTTTCAATCCCAAAATTTCTAATATTTATCCTTTAGATTTGACCTCTCATGACGAATTTTTAGATAAAAGATAAATTTAGATCTGTACGAACAAACAAAATAAAGATAATTAATCCTTTATGAAAAAAGAAATTACCTTTGAGGATTATAATAAAGTTCAAATTTTAGTTGGGACAGTTTTAAAAGTATCAAAAAATGAAAAAGCGCGTAAACCTTCTTTAGTTGTAGAGGTTGATTTTGGAAAAGAAATAGGCATTAAACAGTCATCAGCTCAAATTACGCATTATTATAATTCTGAAAATCTGATTGGCAAACAAGTTATTGGAGTTTGTAATTTTCCAAAAAAAAATATTGCAGGAATTATTTCAGAGGTACTAATTTTAGGAGCCATTGAGAAAGACGGAAAAGTTGTTCTAGTTCATCCTTCCCAAAAAACTGAGAATGGTCTTGAAATAGCCTAATGTATGATCAATTTTTTCCTTTAGTTTTATTTGGTATTGCAACAGCTTTCACACCTGGACCAAATAATATCATGTCATCATATTCTGGTTTTAATTTTGGTTTTAAAAAAACTGTTCCTTTAATGCTAGGCGTTATATTTGGATGGACGACCATGTTGACGTTAATGGCTTCTGGTTTAATTATTATTTTTCAAAAATATATACTTTTACAAAGTATTATTAAAATTTTAGGAACGATCTTTTTAATCTATTTAGCTTATAAAATTGCTTTTAGCACTACAAATGTATCAGAACAAATAAAAAAACCAGTAAACTTTTTCGATACTTTTTTATTTCAATTTATTAACCCAAAAGGCGTAATGGTTGCAATGATAGCAGTTTCAACATTTATTGATGTGGAAAACAACTATCTAAGAGATGCTACAATAGTGATAACAACCTATTTTTTTATGGCGGTTTTTAGTGTCAGCTCGTGGTGCTTATTAGGTAAATATCTGAGAAAATTTGCCACAAGCAAAAACTTTATTAAGAAATTCAACTATACCATGTCTTTTTTGCTTATCGTTTGTGTTATTATGTTTTATGTATAGCGCATGAAATTTAATAGTAAAAATTCTTTTAAATCACTAGACACCATTTCATCTTTGGGAAAAGAATACAAAATTTTTAATCTAAATATTGCGGAAAAAAATGGCTTAGAGGGAATATCTAAACTACCAAAGTCACTTAAGGTTTTATTAGAAAACCTTCTTAGGTATGAGGATGAAATTACAGTTGATAAAAAACAAATTTTAGCTTTAAAAGAATGGCTTAAAAATAAAAAATCAAATACTGAAATAGCCTACAGACCTGCAAGAACTTTATTACAAGACTATACTGGTATCCCTGCAATAGCAGATCTGGCCGCAATGAGAGATGCCGTTAAAGAAAAAAATAAAGATCCAAATAAAATTAATCCATTATCTACTGTTGATTTAGTAATTGATCATTCGGTTATGGTAGATGAATACGCATCAGGTAAATCATTTAGTAAAAACGTTGAAAAAGAATTTTCTAGAAATGGAGAGAGATATGCATTTCTTAAGTGGGGCCAAAAAGCTTTTGATAATTTTAGAGTTGTTCCTCCAGGAACGGGTATTTGCCATCAAGTTAATTTAGAATATTTAGCTAAAGTAGTTTGGTCGTCTAAAAGCGGTAATGATTTATATGCTTACCCAGATACTTTAGTTGGAACAGACAGTCATACGACTATGGTAAATGGATTATCAGTTTTAGGATGGGGTGTGGGCGGAATAGAAGCTGAGGCAGCAATGTTAGGTCAACCCATATCAATGCTCATCCCCGAAGTTATTGGTGTAGAGATTAAAGGAAAATTGTTGGAAGGATTAACAGCTACAGACTTAGTTTTAGCTATTGTTGAAATGTTAAGAAAAAAAGGAGTTGTAGGAAAATTTGTAGAATTTTATGGAACAGGTTTAAAAAATCTTACACTAGCTGATAGAGCAACGATTGCTAATATGGCCCCTGAGTATGGTGCTACATGCGGTTTCTTTCCTGTAGATGAAGAAACTTTAAAATATTTAAAACTTTCTGGCAGGGATAAAGAAACAATAGAACTTGTCGAAAAATATTCAAAAGAGCAGGGACTTTGGTCAAGCGAAGATATGGAGTTTACTGACACTTTGTCATTAGACATTAGCACCGTTGTACCGAGTATTTCTGGGCCTAAAAGACCTCAAGACAAAGTTTTGCTTACTGAGTCTTCAAAAGAATTCGCAAAGGTTTATAAAGAAAATACAAAAAGAGAGAAACCAGTAGAAGCTAAAGTATCTGGAACTGATTTTAAAGTCTCAGATGGAGATATAGTGATAGCAGCTATTACTTCTTGCACTAATACTTCTAATCCAAGTGTAATGATTGGGGCAGGATTACTTGCAAAAAAAGCGATAGAAAGAGGTTTGAAAATTAAACCTTGGGTAAAAACTTCCTTAGCACCTGGTTCAAAAGTTGTTACAGACTATTTAGAAAAAGCTGGATTGGATAAATATTTAGATGAGCTTGGATTTAATCTAGTTGGATACGGATGTACAACGTGTATTGGAAACTCTGGACCTCTAAATAAGAATATCTCTGAAGCTATACATAAAGAAAACTTATATTCGGTTTCCGTTTTATCAGGGAATAGAAATTTTGAAGGCAGAATAAGTCCAGACGTTAAAGCTAACTATCTGGCTTCACCACCACTTGTAGTAGCATTTGCTTTAGCGGGTAATATGAATTTTGATATGTACAAAAGTTCTCTTGGCATAGACAAAGATGGCATAGAAGTATTTTTAAAAGATATTTGGCCAAGCAATAAAGAAATTGAAGACATAATGTTAAAATCAATTAATGCAGAGATGTTTATCAATCGATATTCAAACGTTTCGGAGGGGCCTAAAGAATGGAGTACTATTAAAACAGTAGATAGTAGTATTTATAACTGGGAAGATAATTCTACTTACGTCAAAAAACCCCCTTTCTTTGATAATTTACCAGATCAGCCTGAAGGATTTAAACCAATCAAAGACGCAAGATTACTTCTTTTATTGGCTGACTCAGTTACTACCGATCATATTTCTCCAGCAGGAAATATAAAAAAAGATAGTCCTACAGGGGATTATTTCATGAAAAACCAGGTACAGCAAAAGGATTTTAATTCATATGGTGCGAGAAGGGGAAATCATGAAGTTATGATGAGAGGTACATTTGGAAATATTAAAATTAGAAATGAAATGGCGCCTGGTACAGAAGGTGGTTTTACTACACTACAGCCAGACGGAAAAGTCATGAGCGTTTATGATGCTGCAATCGAATATAAAAAAAGAGGAAACGATCTAGTTGTGATGGCAGGAAAAGAATATGGAACAGGTTCATCTAGAGACTGGGCAGCCAAAGGGACAAAGCTACTAGGCATAAAAGCTGTTATCGCTGAAAGTTTTGAGCGAATTCATAGATCAAATTTAATTGGAATGGGAGTTTTACCCCTCCAGTTTAAAGAAGGTTTTGATAGAAAAAAATTAAATATTACTGGAGCAGAATTAATTACTGTAGTTGATATAGACAAAGGCGTTAAGCCAAGAGACGAAGTGTCTTGCGAAATAAAATATAAGGATGGAACAAGCAAAACTATCAAAGTACTTTGTAGAATTGATACTCAAAATGAAGTTGAATATTATAAGAACGGAGGGATTTTACAGTACGTTCTTAGAAATATGTTAAATTAATGAGAAATATAATAGTAAAAGTACATCCGTCTAAATCTAATTTGAAAAAGAAAGATCAATTAGCATGGAAAATTGCTGAGATAGCATCCGACAAATCAAAAATAAATAAAGACGCAGCTGAAATGGTTATTAATAGAATTATTGATAACGCTTCCGTAGCAATTGCTTCATTTAATAGAAAGCCCGTAATTTCTGCTCGACAAATGGCTTTAGCTCATCCAAGAAAAAATGGTGCAAGTATTTTTGGTTTAAACTCAAAGATAAAAGTAGACTGTGAATGGGCTGCTTGGGCAAATGGAACTGCTGTAAGAGAATTAGATTATCACGACACGTTTTTAGCAGCAGATTATAGTCATCCAGGAGATAATATTCCTGGAATTCTTGCTGTAGCTCAACAAAAAAAATGTAATGGTATAGATCTTATAAGAGGAATAATAACCGGTTATGAAGTTCAAGTTAATTTAGTAAAAGGTATTTGTTTACACGAACATAAAATAGATCACATCGCTCATTTAGGACCGAGCGTCGCAGCAGGTTTAGGTAGTTTGTTAAAACTTAAAACCGAAGTAATTTATCAATCTGTTCAACAAGCTTTACACACCACTATTTCCACTAGACAATCTAGAAAGGGTGAAATTTCAAGCTGGAAAGCTTTCGCTCCGGCCCACGCAGGTAAATTAGCCATAGAATCTGTAGATAGGTGCATGAGAGGTGAGGGTGCGCCAAGTCCAATTTATGAAGGAGAAGACAGCGTAATCGCTTATGTTTTATCTGGGCCAGGTAAAAAGTATACTGTTCCATTGCCTAGATTAAATGAACCTAAAAAGGCAATACTGGAAACTTACACTAAAGAACATTCAGCGGAGTATCAATCACAAGCTTTAATAGATTTAGCTAGAAGCTTACATAAAAAGATCAGAAATTTATCTAATATAAAAAAGATTATAATCGAAACAAGTCATCATACCCATTACGTAATTGGCACTGGTGCTAATGACCCTCAAAAAATGGATCCCTATGCGAGCAGAGAAACGCTTGATCATTCAATAATGTATATTTTCGCTGTAGCACTAGAGGACGGTTCCTGGCATCATATAAAATCTTATACACCT
>CACKXA010000027.1 GCA_902604055.1 uncultured Pelagibacteraceae bacterium
TAAATAACTTGTTTGCACAGATAATTGATGACAAACAAAAAAAAACTTTAGTTTCTGCTTCCTCCATTGAAAAAGAACTAAAAAAAAATAAGATTAAAAAGATTGAAAAATCAACTTTATTAGGTGAAATATTAGCCAAAAGAGCAAAAGAAAAAAATATCAATGCGGTTTATTTTGATAGAGGCGCATATAAATATCATGGCAGAATAAAAGTTTTTGCAGATACATTAAGAAAAAACGGATTAAAATTTTAATATGAATGATAGAAAAATTGAAAGCGATATAAAAGAAAAATTAGTTGCAATAAATAGAATTACCAAGGTGGTAAAGGGTGGTAGAAGATTTGGCTTTGCTGCTTTAGTTGTTGTAGGAAATCAAAAAGGATCCATAGGTATAGGTCAAGGTAAATCTAAACAAGTTCCAGACGCCATTAAAAAAGCTACTGAAGTAGCAAAACGAAATCTAATTCAGATTCCTCTTAAAGAGGGAAGAACTTTACATCATGATGTAAAAGGAAAAAACGGTTCTGGAAAAGTTTTTATGAGAGCTGCTCCAGCTGGAACAGGAATTATTGCTGGTGGACCAATAAGATCTGTTTGTGAAGTTTTAGGAGTACAAGATGTAGTAGCTAAGTCACTAGGTTCCTCAAACCCCCACAACGTTTTAAAAGCTTGTGTAAACGGTCTTAAATCACAAAGCTCTCCAAAAATCCTAGCAGCAATAAGAGGAAAAAAGATCTCTGATGTTATTTTGAAAAGAGAGGCAAAATAATGGAATTAGATACTTTAATAAAAAGTAACAAAAAAAAAATAAGAGTTGGAAGAGGAATAGGATCTGGAAAAGGCAAAACTTCCTCAAGAGGTCATAAAGGTCAAAAATCTAGATCAGGTGTTGCTATTAAAAGTTTTGAAGGCGGACAGATGCCTTTATATAGGAGATTGCCCAAAAGAGGATTTAAATCTATCAATAAAAAAAATAATATTGCAATTTTGAATTTATCAAAAATTCAAAGCATGTGCGAAAAGAAAGAAAATGACTTAAAAAACTCTTTAGACTTAAAATTACTTAAAGAAAAAAAACTAGTTAATAAAAAATTTTTAAAATTGAAGATACTAGGCAAAGGTGAACTTAAATCAAAAATTGAAATAACAGCCCATTATGCTTCAAAACAAGCTCAGGACAAAATCACCAAAACAGGTGGTAAACTTAATATTATTAAGAAATAAGATAAAATATGTCTAGTTCAAATATTAATCCCACTGGAGCATTTAGTCAGGCTAAAGATTTAAAAAATAGAATATTGTTCACTGTCTTACTTTTGATAGTTTATAGACTAGGCACATACGTTCCTCTGTCAGGTATAGACCCGCAAGCGCTAAAGGAAATAATGGCAACAAGTCAAAAAGGGTTGCTAGGAATGTTTAATATGTTTTCAGGTGGAGCTGTCACTAGAATGGCAATCTTTGCACTTGGAATTATGCCTTACATTTCATCTTCTATTATTGTTCAATTATTAACAGGAGTCTCAGATTATTTTAAAAACTTAAAAGATCAAGGCGAAATGGGAAGAAAAAAAATTACACAAATAACTAGATATGGAACTGTTTTAATTGCTTGTTTACAGGGATATGGTGTCTCGGTAGGATTAGAAAATGCAGGAAATTTAGTTATAGAACCTGGCATGAGTTTTAGAATTATAACAACAATATCATTAGTAGCAGGAACAACATTTTTAATGTGGTTAGGAGAACAAATTACATTGAGGGGAGTAGGTAATGGGATTTCACTTATTATATTTTCTGGAATAGTAGCTGAGATACCTAGAGCATTAGCTTCTACATTTGAATTAGGTAGAACAGGTGCTTTATCTGCCTTAATGATAGTTGGAATATTTATATTAGTTATATTTACAGTATTATTTATAGTTTTTTTTGAAAGAGCGATGAGAAAAATATTGATTAATTATCCCAAAAGACAAGTTGGCAATAAGATGTATGGAGGTGAGTCATCTCATCTACCATTAAAAATAAATACTGCGGGAGTAATACCAGCAATATTTGCATCTGCATTATTATTGCTACCTGTTACTGTTTCTAACTTTGGATTTACAGACTCTGATCTTTTTTTAAAAATTTCTTCTATGTTTACTCAAGGTCAACCTTTGTACATGTTGTTATATGCTTCTGGTATTATATTTTTTGCTTTTTTTTACACATCAATTGTTTTTAATCCAAAAGAAACTGCTGAGAATTTACGAAAATATGGGGGATATATTCCTGGAATTAGACCAGGTGATAGAACTGCAGAGTATATTGAAAGTATTTTAATTAGACTAACAACAGTAGGATCTTTGTATCTAACTTTTGTTTGTTTAATGCCTGAGTTTTTAATTGCAAAATATCCTATTCCTTTTTATTTAGGCGGCACTTCAATATTAATTGTTGTTGTTGTTGCCATGGATACTGTAACTCAAGTACAAACTAGATTAATGAGCTCACAATATGAGTCGTTAATTAGAAAGACTAAGTTTGGAAAATAATTAGTTTATGAATCTAATTATATTTGGTCCACCAGGTGCAGGAAAAGGAACTCAATCAAGTTTTATTTCAAAAAAATATAATCTTTTTCAACTCTCTACTGGTGAAATTTTAAGAGAACAAATTAACAATAAAACTGAATTAGGTGATAGAATTGCTCCTATTATTAATTCTGGATCATTTGTTCCAGATGAAATAGTTTCTGATTTAATCGAAAAAGTTATTAAAGATAAAAAATATAAAGATAAAATTATATTTGATGGTTATCCCAGAAGCTTGACCCAGGCAAGTAATTTAGATCTTTTGCTAAAGAGATATGAACAAAAAATTGATATTGTCTTAAAATTATCTGTAAGTTTAGAAACTATAAAAAAAAAGAATTTCAGAAAGACGAACTCTTGAAAAAAGACCTGATGATAACGAAGAAATAGCAATTAGACGGTATAAAACATATGAAAAATCAACTGAGCCTGTGATTGATTATTATAAAAAATTGAATTTATTAAAGGTGATCGATGGCGAGAGGTCAATTGATCAAATAAATAAAGAAATTAGCGATATAATTAACCTCATATAGAGTTGACTTTGAAGAATTAGGCAATATAAATACGTTTTTGGAACTTAACTCATTTTAATATGGCTCGTATAGCAGGAATAAATATTCCACAAAACAAAGTTGTAAGCATCGCTCTAACTTACATTCATGGAATTGGACCTTTTTCATCAAAGAAGATCTGTGAAAAACTTAATATTCCATCATCAAAAAGAGTTAATGAATTAACTGAAGAACAAGTTTTAAAAATTCGGGAATTCATTGATGCTAACCATAAAGTTGAAGGAGATTTAAGAAGAGAAGTTTCAGTAAATATTAAAAGGTTAGTTGATTTAGCTTGTTACAGAGGAACCAGACATAAAAAAAAATTACCTGTGCGAGGACAAAGAACACAATGTAATGCAAGAACTCGAAAAGGTAAAGCTATAGCAATTGCTGGAAAAAAATTAACCCCACTTAAAAAGTAATTTAGTAATTTTGAATGAACAAAAAAGTTGAAAAATCAGAGAATAAATCAGATATTAAAAAAGCTGAGATATTAAAAAAAGAAAGTTCTTTTAAAAAAAAGAAAAAAGTTAAAAAAAACATAACTTCTGGTATTGCCTACGTTTATTCAACTTTTAATAATACTATAATTTCGATTGCTGATGAAAATGGTAATGTAGTTTCTTGGTCATCAGCCGGCGCAAAAGGTTTCAAGGGATCTAGAAAATCAACACCTTACGCTGCACAAGTAGCTGCTGACGATGCAGGAGCTAAAGCATACGAACAAGGCTTAAGAACTTTGACGGTTCAAGTTAAAGGTCCAGGTTCAGGTCGAGAAACTGCCTTAAGATCTTTACAATCTAGAGGTTTTAAAATTTTATCAATAAAAGACACCACGCCAATGGCACATAATGGAGCTAGGCCTCCAAAAAGAAGGAGAGTATAAATGCAAACAACATCAAATATTGTAGATAAAAATTGGAAAGCTTTAATTAAACCAAATAAATTGGAAATTAAAAGCAACGAAGACAAAACAATTGCTAAAGTTATTGCTGAACCACTAGAAAAAGGTTTTGGACAAACAATTGGAAATTCTTTGAGAAGAATTTTACTTTCTTCTATACAAGGCGCTGCAGTTACCGCAATTCAAATAGACGGAGTCTTACATGAATTTTCTTCAATAAAAGGAGTAAGAGAAGATGTTACAGATATAGTTTTAAACGTTAAAAATTTAGCGATTAAATCATCTTCTACTAGTACTAAAAAATTAATATTAGATATAAAAGGTCCTAAAGAAGTTAAAGCTAAAGATATAACTCTAGTTCCTGATATTGAAATTTTAAATCCAGAGCAAACAATTTGTAATTTAGATGAAAAAACTAATTTTCACATGGAATTAATGATTACTAATGGAAAAGGCTATGTTGCTGCTCCTAAAAACAAGTCAGATGAAAGTCCATTAGGTTTAATTTCAATAGATTCTTTATTTAGTCCTGTCAAAAAAGTTTCATTTACAGTTGAAAATACTAGAGCCGGAAGTGCTCTAGACTACGATAAACTTATTATGACAGTTGAAACTAACGGAACTGTTGCAGCAGAAGACGCTATAGCTTATTCGGCAAGAATATTCCAAGATCAACTTTCGATGTTTGTTAATTTTGATGATCCAAAAGAGGTAATTAAAGAAGTAAAATCTTCTGAACCTGAATTTAATAGAAATTTATTAAAAAGAGTCGAAGAACTTGAGTTATCTGTAAGATCTATGAATTGTCTTAAGAATGATAATATAATTTATATAGGTGATTTAGTTCAAAAAACTGAACCTGAAATGTTGAGAACGCCTAACTTTGGAAGAAAATCTTTAAACGAGATTAAAGAAGTTTTAAACACAATGTCTTTATACTTAGGGATGGAAATACCTAATTGGCCACCAGATAATATAGCTGAATTATCAAAAAAACTTGAGGAAAATAATTATTAATGCGACACGGAATTGGTTACAGAAAATTAAACAAAACAAGCGAACACAGAAAAGCTTTATTTAAGAATATGCTTAATTCTTTAATTAAGTATGAACAAATAATCACAACCTTACCAAAAGCTAAAGAATTAAAACCACAAATTGATAAAGTTATTACAATTGGCAAAAGAAATATTTTAAGCAATAAAAAAAGGTTATTTTCTAAACTTCAAAACAAAGCGTCTGTCTCAAAAATATTCGATGAATTATCAAAAAGATATAGTACAAGAAAAGGTGGATATTCAAGAGTACTTAAAGCTGGTTTTAGAACGGGGGACGATGCTCCTATGGCAGTTATAGAATTAGTAGACAGAAACCCAGACGCAAAAAAAGTAGACAAACCCAAAAAAGTTGAAAACAAAGAAAAATTAAAAGATTCTAAAGTAGAAAAAGAAGCTGATAAAAAATAGCTAAATTTTTAAATGCCTACAACTTTTACAGTTGAAGAAGATTATCAGGACTCTCGTTTTGATAAATGGTTTAAAAACAATGTATTAGATATACCTCATTCGTTAATAGAAAAGTTTATTAGACTAAATAAAGTAAAAGTTAACAAAAAAAGAACAAAAACTTCTTATAGAGTGCAAGCTGGTGATTTTGTTGAGGTATATAATATTGAAAAATTTGAGCCCAAGAAAAAAGACAATTCAGCTAAGTACACTCCAAAATCAAAGGAATTAAAAGATTATAATAATTATATAATAGAAGATAATAAAAATTTTATTATTTTAAATAAACCTGCAGGAATTCCTGTACAAGGAGGAACTAAATCTTTTAAAAATATTTTGGATATTTTAAAAAATTCAAACTACTTTAAGGAGACCAAACCTTTTATAGTTCATAGAATTGATAAAGAAACGTCAGGTATTTTAATTGTGGCAAAAAACAGAAAGTATGCTCAGTTATTTACTTCATTATTTAGAATTAGAAAAATACATAAAACATATATTGCTATAACTCATGGAAATGTTTCAAGCAAAATAAATACTTTAAGGGATAATCTCACATATTTTGAAAAAAATAAGAAGATAGTTCAAAAGGCAATTTCGCATTTAAAAATAATTAAAT
>CACKXA010000028.1 GCA_902604055.1 uncultured Pelagibacteraceae bacterium
AAATCATAATTAATGTGCTACGGCTGCAGCACCATGTTCATCAATTAATCTTCCATTAGAAAATCGTTCTAGATTAAATGCAGCATTAATCTTATGAGGTTCATCTTTTGCTACAGTGTGTGCAAATACGTTTGCGCTTCCTGGTGTTGCTTTAAAACCACCAGTTCCCCAACCACAATTAAAATATAAACCTTTAACCTCACATTTGCTTATTATTGGACTAGCGTCTGGACAAATATCAACTATTCCACCCCACTGTCGTAACATTTTCATTTTACCAAAAATTGGATAAAGTTCTACGATTGCTCTTACCGTCTCCTCAATTACATCGTAACCGCCTCTTTGAGTAAATGAATTGTATCCATCTGTTCCTGCTCCAATAACTAACTCACCTTTATCTGATTGACTTACATAAGCATGAACTGCATTAGACATAACGACAGTATTTATTACTGGTTTAATTGGTTCTGATACTAAAGCTTGTAATGGTCTGCTTTGCAATGGCAACCTTACACCTGCAGTTTGTGCCAGCACACTTGTGTGTCCTGATGCTACTACGGCAACTTTATTTGCCTTGATAAAACCTTTTGAAGTGTTGACGCCTTCAACTTTATGATTATCTGTTTTTATATCTTTAACTTCACAATTTTGAATTATATCAACTCCCATTTCATTTGATCTTAATGCATAACCCCAAGCAACAGCATCGTGTCTAGCCACTCCTCCTCTAGGCTGAAAAGCAGCGCCAAGAACAGGATATCTTAAATTTTCTGTATTCATTATAGGAACCAATTCTTTAATCTCTTTTGTGTCTATCCATTGGGTGTCTAATCCATTTAATCTGTTGGCGCTTATTCTTCTTTTCATCTCTTTAATGTCATGTTCGTTGTGAGCTAAATTCATCACTCCTCTTTGACTAAACATCATATTAAAATTTAATTCCTCAGATAAATTTTCCCATAACTTTACTGAGTGATCATATAAATGAGCACTTTCATTCCAAAGATAGTTAGATCTAATAATTGTTGTGTTTCGACCTGTGTTACCACCGCCTAGCCAACCTTTTTCAATTACAGCTATGTTTTTTACACCATGTTCTTTTGCAAGATAGTACGCAGTTCCTAAACCATGGCCTCCTCCACCAACTATAATTACGTCATATGTTTTTTTAGGTTCTGGACTCTCCCACATCTTTTGCCAATTTTCATTATTGGTAAAAGCATTTTTGATCAGACTTAAAAATGAGTATTTTTTCTTCACAGTTCAAATTAGCAAAAAAGTAGAAAATAACAAAAGAATTCCAGAGTAAAAAGGTATCAGAAATACCCATAATATACCCTTTAATTTGGCACTTTATATGCCTTGACAATCAATACTAAAGGTTCATAATCATCCTATAGCGCTGATTTAAGTCAAATTGCTGAGCGCTTAAAAAATCCAGCTAAAGCGATTAAGTCTTTAGACCACCGCTTTAGCCGGTGGTTTTTTTTTGGAATACTTCAAATTAAAATCGGGCATTTGAACTATATTGTACGCCTGACATATCGTCGAAGTACTAAAAAGGAGAAAAAAAATGGCTAATTTTAAACATCCAGAAACTATTGGATTGCATGGTGGAGAATATAGAAGTGACCCTGCAACTACAGCAGTAGCAGTTCCAATTTATCAGACTTCTTCTTATCAATTTAAAAATGCAGAAACAGCAGCAAATTTATTTGGTTTGAAAGAATTCGGTAATATTTACACGCGAATAATGAATCCAACTTGCGACGTTCTAGAAAAAAGAGTGTCTGCTTTAGAAGGTGGTTTAGCTGCGGTAGCAGTTGGTTCTGGTCAAGCAGCATCAGCTTATTGCATTAAAAACGTAGCTCAGGCTGGAGATAATATTGTTTCTTCTACAGATTTATACGGAGGAACAGTAAATCTGTTTAAAAATCAATTAAAACTTGAAGGCATTGAAGTTAGATTTGCAGATCCCGCTGACCCAAAAAACTTTGAGAAATTAACAGATGAAAAAACAAGAGCTTACTACGGAGAGTCTTGTCCAAATCCTTATCTTCGAGTTTTTCCAATTAAAGAAGTCGCAGACATTGGTAGAAAAAATGGAATACCATTAATCATTGATAACACTTCTTCACCAGTTATTTGTAAACCTTTAGCTCATGGGGCTGCAGTAGTAATGCATTCTTTGACTAAATACATTGGTGGCCACGGAACATCTATTGGTGGAATCATTGTTGATGGAGGAAATTTTGACTGGGTAAAGAACGCAAAAAGACAACCATTGATGAATGAACCTGATCCAAGTTACAACGGTGCAATTTGGGGAAGAGATGTGCCTAAACTTACTGGTGCAAATATTCCATTTGCCATAAGAGCAAGAGTAGTATTATTAAGGGACTTAGGAGCTCCCTTGTCTCCATTTAATGCTTTCCAGATTATTCAAGGCTTGGAAACTGTTGCTCTTAGAATGAAACAGCACTGTAGTAACGCAGAAAAAGTAGTTTCTTTCTTAGAAACACAAAAAAAAGTAAAAAATGTAATCTATCCTACTAATCACCAGGGTGAAATAAAAGAAAGGGCCAAAAAATATATGCAAGGTGGGTATGGCTCGTTAGTTGGAATGGATGTGGGCACAAGAGAAGCAGGAGCAAAATTCATAGACAGCTTAAAGATGCTTTATCATGTAGCAAACATAGGCGATGCTAGAAGTTTAGCGATACATCCTGCAACGACAACTCACAGCCAGCTAAATGATCAAGAATTATTAGCTGCAGGTGTAACTCCGGGTTATGTTAGACTTTCAATTGGGATAGAACATCCAGATGATATCATTGCAGATATTAAGCAAGCTTTAGCAGCTTAGAAATTAAAGCCCTACTTACTATTATAGGTGGGGCTTAAATACTTAGCGATTATTTTTTGACGGGTCTGAAGAAAGAATTATAATTTAGAAATGTAGTTTTTGATTTTTCTACAATCATTTTTCTTGTTTCTAAAATATTCTTTTTGACTGCAGCACAAATTTCAGAGTTTGTGGACTCTAAAAAATTCACACATTTTTCTTTTTTATCTTCTGAGTTATTTTGATTAACATAAGTTAGCGCATGTTCTGCTGGTGTCAAACCTGTTTGCTGCTTAACACCTAAACTAATAGCTGAAGATACAGCAGACTGAGCAACTTTACCCGAGCTTGCGCCAGAAAAACCAGGACCAAGCAGAGCAATAGATTCTGCGCATCCATTTAATAAAAATAAAATTCCTATTAGTCCAAATATTTTTTTCATACTTCCCCAACCCGCTTATACATAGTTTCGTTAAGTTTAAAACAAATCACTCTCTCATTTTGAGCTTATCAACGTCTTTTTTAGAATCAACCTTTAATTGTAATTATCTTATTTTAGCTCTCTTATAGGTTTTTTTGCCAAGCAAGCTTCAAGATTTTCAATCATCTGCTTATAAAATTTTGAATAATTTTCTGCAGTCACATATCCAATATGGGGCAGCAATAACGCATTCGGTAAGAATCTTAATTTATGGTCTTGAGGTAACGGTTCTTTTTCGTAAACATCAAGGCCAACACCAGCAATTGTTTCGTCTTTTAAAGCCTTAATCAAATCATCTTCATTAATAATTTGACCGCGAGAAGTATTAATTAGAAAACAAGTTTTTTTCATTATACTTAATTCTTTTTTAGTAATTAAATTTTTATATTTATCACCTAATACAACATGGATTGATATAATGTCTGCATTTTTTAACAAATCTTCCTTATTCATTGGAAGAACTCCCAGTTCATTAGCTTCACTTAAATTTAGATTCTCGCTCCAAGCACAAACCTCCATTCCAAAAGCTTTAGCAATTTTAGCTACTTGAGTGCCTATCTTTCCTAGTCCTATTAAACCTAACATTTTACCTTTAAGTTCTAACCCTATTGTTGTCTGCCAATACCCTTGAAACATATTATCAATTTCTTGTTTCATATTTCTAAGTAAGCCTAATATCAGAGCCCAAGTAATTTCGGCTGCAGGATTAGAATTAATTTCAGTTCCACAAACAATAATCTTATTTTTTTTCGTTGACTGAAGGTCAATAGAATTATTTCGCATACCAGATGTCATAATAAATTTTAATTTTGGTAGGGCAGATATGAGTGACTTTGTAATGGGGGTTCTTTCTCTCATAATAAAAAGTGCCTCAAAATCTTCTAGAGCGACTATAGCCTCGTTTTCATTTAAAAATGGTTCATTAAAAACTTTAAAGTCATATTTTTCTTTATACTTTTTAATCTCAATAATTTGTTGAAACACCTCTTGATAGTCATCAATTACTGCAACTTTAATCATAAGATTTCCTATTAGATAAATAAATTCCAGTTAATATAAAGGCTGCTCCTCCAAAATGGTATATCTCGAACTTTTCATTAAATATAATTATTGCCATAACTGCACTGAATAAAGGCATCAATTGAACAAACATGGTAGATCTATTTGGACCAATTATCTGAACACCTTTTTGCCAACAGTAATAAGCAGCTAATGCAGGAAACATAACTACGTAAAAAAGAATTAAAAAAAATGCTTTATTGTAATTTAATTCTAAACCAATAGATTTTTCATAAAAAAATTGTGGTATTAAAAAAAGTAGTCCAGCAGTAACCATTAGCTGTATTAAAGTAAACTGTGAAAACTTAAATTTATGTTTTTTAAGTAAAGTTGTATAAAGAGACCAAGTAATTACACAAACTAGCATCCACAAATCGCCTTTATTAAAACTTAAAGAAATAATTTTTTGAATATCACCGTTAGAAATTATTGATCCAATTCCTATAATTGATAACAGTAATCCCAATATTTGAAAAATATTTGTTTTTTCAATTTTCATTAAAGATGAAAGAACAATTGTTGCTGCAGGAATAGCAGCGAGCATTAAAACTGCATTTATTACTTGTGTATAGTTAAGTGCATAATAAACGACAGAGTTGAATGTGCTTATTGTAATTACTCCCATAAAGCTGATAACGATCCAATTCTTTTTTATATAAGGTAAATTGTTATAAATTTCTTTATAAGTGAAAGGAATTAATATAATCCACACCGAAATCCATCTTAAAACATTTAAGGTTAATGGTGGAATTTCAAATAACGTAGCGAACTTTCCGACAATAAAATTGCCTGACCAAAATAATGCTGCTAGCACTAGAAAGAGATAAGCTAAATAATTTTTTGACAAATAATCCTTAATTAAATCTTTTAGAACTATAAGGAGATAAATCTAAGTTTGTTTTTTCTCCAGCAGCAATTCCAGAAATAATTTTGCCTGTTATTGCTCCTAAAGTCCAGCCTAAATGATGATGACCGAATGCGTAAATTATATTTTTATTCTTTAAAGAAGGACCCAAAATTGGTAAAAAGTCTGGCAATGTAGGTCTGAAACCTAACCATTCATCCTCATGCTTTTTTAATTGAGGCAACAATTCTTTTGCACAATTAACAATATAATCTATTCTTTTTTTTGAGGGAGGATTTTTAAGTCCTCCTAGCTCGACAGTGCCGACAGCTCTTAATCCTTGATTCATTGGTGTCATCCCAAAGCCTCTGTCTAAAAATATTACAGGTCTAGAGATTAGATGGTCCATTTTCTTAAAATGTACATGATAACCTCTTTCTGTATCTAAAGGAATTTGCTCCCCTAATTGATCGGTAAATCGTTTTGAAAAAGCGCCTGAAGCGATAATAGACTTTTCAAACTTATAGTTTTTGTTTTCTGACTTTATGATGGTCTGATTTGAGTTATTTTGTGATAGACTTTGAATATCTTCTTGGATAAATCTACCACCTTTTTTTAAAAATAATTTAAATATTTCTTTTAAAATTCCGTGAGGGTCCCTTGCATGCATTGCATCCTCATAGATTACTCCCGCATCAAATACTGGTTCTAAATTAGGTTCTAACTCTAAAATTTCTTTTTGTGTTAATAGTTTTTGTTTTATACCTAAATCATTTCTTACTTTAATTTCTAGTTCTCTGCTTTTTAAATTTTTATTAGTCCAAACATAAATTATTCCTTTTTTATCAACTAGATTAGATATATCTATTTCTTTAAATATTTCTTCATAGGCGTCATTAGATAAATTTAAAATTTGAT
>CACKXA010000029.1 GCA_902604055.1 uncultured Pelagibacteraceae bacterium
GGACTTACTTAAAGTATAAGAAAAAAAGAATGGAGTTAATTTTTCAACCCTTTGATCAATAATATTGACAATGTTTCCATCCTTACCTTTATACTTTTTAGTAAAATCTTTAATTAAAATCGCGGGTGCTTTGAGATTAATATTCATATGTCTTAAAAAATTTTTATCTGAAAAATTTACTAAATTATCATTTTCAAATATTGACGCGTTGTTTATTAAACAGTTCAAACCTTTCATTTTTTTAAATGCATAAGGAATTATTCCTTTGGTTTGTTTAAGATTATTTAAGTCTGCTTTTAAAAGATGAACAATTGAACCTAAATTTTCTAATTCAACTTTCAGTTTCTTTGCTGCAGTGAAAGATTTTAAATAATGAATAACAATTTCAGTATCATAACTTGCTAGTTCCAAAGCGATAGATCTACCAATCCGATTTGCTCCACCGGTAATTACTATTTTTTTGGTTTCCATTTTTTTGTCTGTTTTCTTGATTTTGTCCCAGGCATTCCCATAGTTGATCTACCTTTAGGGTATACCTTATTTTTTAATTTATATTGACTTATTTTTGGATTTAACGTTATTTCTAGTTCGCTGGCTTCTAATTTTCTTATCTCGTCTCTTATTTTTGCAGCTTCTTCAAACTCTAAATTTGCTGCCGACTCTTTCATTTTTTTATTCAAACCTTTAAGATGTTTTTTTAAATTTCCACCAATATTGGAATCTTTGATATTTACGTAATCTTTCTCGTAAACAGACTCTAAAATATCTCCTATTTCTTTTTTTATTGATTCTGCGGTTATATTGTTCTTTTTATTATAATCTAATTGTTTTGACCTTCTTCTATCAGTCTCTTGAATTGCTTTATCTATACTTTTAGTAACTTTATCAGCGTAAAGAATAACTTTACCGTCTATATTTCTGGCCGCTCTTCCAATGGTTTGAATTAGAGATGTTTCAGATCTTAAAAAACCTTCCTTGTCTGCATCTAGAATTCCTACTAAACCACATTCAGGAATATCTAATCCTTCCCTAAGAAGATTTATTCCAACCAAAATGTCGAACACACCTAATCTTAAATCCCTGATGATTTCTATTCGTTCCAAAGTGTCAATGTCCGAATGCATATATCTAACTTTCAGGCCGTTTTCGTGGAGGTACTCTGTGAGATCTTCAGCCATTTTTTTTGTAAGGGTTGTTGCTAAAACTCTATATCCCTTTCCAATAACATTAGCAGCCTCATGCATTAAATCATCCACCTGAGTTTTTGCCGGTCTTATTTCAACAGGTGGATCAATCAAACCTGTTGGTCTAATAATTTGGTCAATATATTTATTCTTGGTTTGTTTTAATTCCCACGGACCTGGCGTAGCAGATACAAAAACAGTTTGAGTTCTCATCATATCCCATTCTTCAAATTTGAGAGGTCTGTTATCCATACACGATGGAAGCCTAAAACCGTATTCAGCTAAGGTGCTTTTCCTAGTTCTGTCTCCTTTGTACATTCCATTTAGTTGAGGAACAGTAACATGACTTTCATCTACGAATATAATTGTATTATCTGGAAAATATTCAAATAGAGTGGGAGGAGGTTCTCCCGCTTTTCTTCCAGATAGAAATCTAGAATAGTTTTCAATACCAGCACAAGTTCCTGTAGCTTCAATCATTTCTAAATCAAACTTTGTTCTTTCTCTTAATCTTTGTTCTTCTAATAACTTATTATTCGCACGATGTTTCTTTAATGTTTCTGCTAGCTCAGATTTAATTTGTTTTATGGCCTGTTCCATTGTTGGTTTTGGAGTTATATAATGGCTGTTTGCATATATTTTTATTATAGAATAGTCGTTAGTTTTATCTCCAGTTAAAGGATCAAATTCTTCAATTTTTTCTAGCTTGTTAAAATTAAAACTTAGTCGCCACGCTCTATCTTCTAAGTGAGACGGAAAAATCTCCAAATTTTCACCCCTTACTCTAAAAGTACCTCTAAAAAAACTTTGATCGTTTCTTTTATACTGAAGTGTAATAAAAGTTCTTATTAACTGATCTCTTTCATAATCATTATTTTTTTTTAAAGTTATTGTCATTTTACTGTAAGCTTCAACTGAGCCAAGACCATAAATACATGAAACGCTAGCGACGATAATTACGTCGTCTCTTTCAAGCAAAGAACGTGTAGCTGAATGCCTCATTCTATCTATTTGCTCATTTATGGAAGCTTCTTTTTCAATATATGTATCTGATCTAGGAACATAAGCTTCTGGAGTGTAATAGTCATAATAGGAAACAAAATATTCAACTGCATTATCAGGAAAAAAACTTTTAAACTCTCCGTAAAGCTGAGCCGCTAGTGTTTTGTTTGGAGCTAGCACTAATGCCGGCCTATTAGTAGCCTCAATAACTTTTGCCATTGTGAACGTTTTACCGGAACCCGTAACACCTAGCAAAACTTGTTCATTTTTTTTATTTTTGATATTTTGAGTAATAGATTTAATAGCTTGTGGTTGATCACCAGCTGGTTGAAAATCACTTTTTATTTTAAATTTTATGCCACCTTCCAACTTCTTTTTAATTGAGTTGTTAGTAGTCTCTATATCTAGTATTTTTTCTTGGTAAGTATTTTGCATTATGTGTTATTAATAATTTAAAAAAAACATTATAAAATTCAATGAGCATAGTTTCCAACAATTTAAAACGCATAAAACCGTCGCCCACAATGGCTGTTACCCAAAAAGCTAAGGAATTGAAGGCATCTGGCAAAGATATTATTGGATTAGGGGCAGGAGAGCCAGATTTCGACACTCCAGACAACATTAAGCAGGCTGCTATAAAAGCGATTAATGATGGAGACACTAAGTACACAGCTGTGGATGGAACTCCAGCACTTAAAAAAGCTATAATTAAAAAATTTAAAGAAGAAAATAATTTAGATTATCAAATTGATCAAATAACTGTAGGAACTGGTGGAAAGCAAGTAATTTACAATGCTATGATGGCCACTCTAAATGAAGGAGATGAGGTCATTATTCCTGCCCCTTATTGGGTTTCCTATCCTGACATTGTTCTATTGGCTGGGGGAACACCTATCATTTTAGAATGCAATGAAAAACAAGGGTTTAAAATTAATCCTTCAGAATTAGAAAAATCTATAACAAAAAAAACAAAATGGATAATATTAAATTCTCCATCTAATCCAACTGGTGCTTGCTATTCTAAAGAAGAAATAAAAGTTATAGGTAAGGTACTTGAAAAGCACCCCCATGTTTTTATTTTAAGTGACGATATTTACGAACACGTTACATATGGAAACTTTAAATTTTTTACGATAGCTCAGATTGATAATTTAAAGGAAAGAGTTTTAACAATGAATGGTGTTAGTAAAGCTTATTCTATGACAGGTTGGAGAATAGGGTACGCCGCTGGTCCAATAGATATAATAAAAGCAATAGCTAAAATACAATCTCAATCGACTTCAAATCCTTCTTCAATTAGCCAAGCTGCTGCTGTTGAAGCTTTAAATGGAGTACAAGACTTTATTAAAGATAGAGCAACATCTTTTCAAGAAAGACGAGATTTTGTTGTGAAGACATTAAATAAAATTGAAGGAATCGAATGTTTAAACCCAGATGGAGCTTTTTATGTTTTCCCAAGTTGCAAAGGATTAATTGGAAAAAAAGATAGTAAAGGAAAAGAAATTAAGAAAGATATTGATTTTGTTAAGTCATTACTGGAAAATAACGGAATAGCAGTTGTTCAAGGTTCAGCTTTTGGTTTAGAAGGTTTTTTTAGAATCTCATATGCAACATCAATGAAAAATTTGAAAACGGCCTTAGAAAAAATTACGTCTTTTTGCAAAAGCCTTAAATAAAAAAAACAGACTGACATTTCTATTTTTGATTTAAAATTTTTTTAGCAGCCAACGTTTTTTTTATCCAGATACTAGGAATTGAGTTAACTCCTTTGACAGCTGCAAAGTAAGCGCCGATAAAATTAACTCGAGAACAGTTACAACCGCCAGCTTTAATAGTTTTTAAAATAGCACCTTTATAACTTTTAGAGTTTATAATTGAATGAATAGAGCTTTCAAAAGTTCCAGGATAACTGCAGGCCATACCAAGTTTTTTTACAACTAGTGGATGAGGTTTTGTTTTTAGTTTCTTCACTTTTTCAATACCCTCTACAACATTTTTAAAATATAAATTTTTTTTGTATTTCAAAGTGAATTCTTTTATAGGATTTTTAGAACCTTTTAGCGCTAAATCTATGAGATAGAATTTTGCTAAAGCATACTTTACGCTTATTTTTGAAACTGTAACAGTAGAAATAATTTTTTTTAAATTATTTAAGCTACAACCGTATAAAAAATAGGGAAGAGCCGCACAGTAGCCATCGGACTCATTTACTTTTTTTCCACCTGTTAATTTTTTCTTTGCCTTGATATTTCGAACAGCTTCAATAATATTTTGATGTATCCACGGACCTTTAATTATTCCTCTCCAGTCTTTTACTTTTCTATATTTGGCTCTTAACTTAAAGTTTTTCCAATAAACGCTTCCTGGACCAAAATTCTTCAAAATATTCTTTTTAAATCTAGTTTCTATATTTTCATGGCCTTCAACTAATGTTTTAAACATTACTTGACCGATATCATTATAACCTGAAACTTTTCCAGTTTTGATATTGTAGAAAGGGCTTTTGTTTTTCCTTAAAAAAGTAAAGTCTTTTTTTTTCTTTATGTACTCTAATAGTTTTTTTTGATTATAAACCCAATGTAAAGGCCTAGCTGCAGCATCAGCTACAGTTGCACCTAAAAAGACATGAAGATTATTTTTCACTACTATTTATCCGACAAATGCTTTTCTGCCTCAAGTGCTGCCATACAACCCATTCCTGCAGCTGTTACAGCCTGTCTAAAAATTTTATCTTTCACATCGCCAGCTGCAAACACTCCTGGAATATTCGTAATTGTAGAATCAGGTTTTGTAATTAAGTAACCCTCTTTATCCATCTCTAATTGATCTTTAAATAATTGAGTAGCAGGATCATGACCTATAGCAATAAAAAGTCCGTCAATTTTCAATTCTTTTATTTTATTGTCCTTGAGATTTTTTATCTTAATAGCATTAACACCCTTAGGCTCAGTTGTACCTAAAACATCCTGTACAACACTATCCCAAATAACTTCAATTTTTTTATTGGCTTTCAATTTTTCTTGAAGCATTTTTTCTGCTCTCAATTTATTTCTTCTATGGATTAATTTAACTTTTGAAGCAAATTTTGTTAAAAACATAGCTTCCTCCACTGCAGCATTACCTCCACCTACAACAGCGACCTCTTTATCTTTAAAGAAAAATCCGTCACATGTTGCACAGGCGGATACTCCAAAACCTCTAAAATTTTGTTCCGACTTTAAATTTAACCATCTTGCTTGAGCGCCAGTTGAGATAATAATTGACTCTGCGGTGTAAGTTTGACCACTGTCTCCTTCTGCAGAAAAAGGGTTTTGAGTTAAGTCTACTTTTTTTATATGATCTTGTATCATCTCTGTCCCTACAGCTTCAGCTTGACCTTTCATTTCATCCATTAACCACGGTCCTTGAATAGCTTTTGAATATCCTGGGTAGTTTTCTACGTCAGTTGTAGTGGTTAATTGTCCACCTGGTTGGGATCCATGAACTAAAATTGGCTTTAACATTGCTCTAGCGGCATAAATCGCCGCTGTATAACCTGCTGGTCCTGATCCAAGTATTAACACTTTTGTGTGTTTAGATGATTTATTATTCATACTGATATGTTTATATAATAACTAATGCTAGAATTAAAAGCTCTTCTTTTGACACAAGGTATGCACGGAATGGTAAGCCAAGTTGAAGGTTTAGCA
>CACKXA010000030.1 GCA_902604055.1 uncultured Pelagibacteraceae bacterium
TAAAAAAGTAAAACTCTTCGATTAAATAAAAAGGAAATAAAGAAATCGCTCCAAATAAAGCTATAAGTGTAAATCTAGACATAAGACTAAAGCTACTTTTCCAATTAATAAGAAAAATAGAGTAAACTGCCCAGCCAACAGCAGCTCCTAACATCCACAAGTCTCCTGAAGTAAATTTAAAATTTATTAGATACGTTAAGTCGCCTTTACAAATTATTATAAAAACACCAGAAAGACACAAAATTAAACCAGTAATCCTAGATAAATTAATTTTATCTCCGAAAAATAAAACTGATAATACGATTATAAATATTGGTGAAGATGTATAAATAATTCCCATATTTGCCATTGTAGTCGACATACCAGCTATAAAAGGGAAGGCACCACAAATTCCACAGCCCGTAAGTCCAAGAAGAAAAAGTTTTAAAGATTCTTGCTTAAGTTTTTTCTTTTTTTTTACAATTTCTTCGAAAAAGAATGGTATCAAAATTATAAATACTGCGAGCCACCTCCAAAAGGCTAACGAAATTGGTGGCACGTATTCTACTCCACCTCTGGCAACAATAATATTGGAAGCCATAAAAATTGGCTGTATAAATAAAAGCAGGTATGGGTAAAAATTATTTTTTCTTATCACCAAAGGCTTCATATAACATCATTACAATTACTAGGCCCATTAGAATATAAACTGGCAAAACATCTTTGAAACTTATCATCATTGATCTAGTCAATGTGGTTGCTAAACCTATCAGAAAAGCTATACAAAAAGCGCAACCAATTATTGAAGTTATTTTATTCATCTTTACAATTTTTTTCTAACCAGTTAGCAGTACCTAAAAATCTTAGATCATCAAGCTTGTTTCCAACTAGCTGAACGCCTAATGGTAAGTTATTTTCCCCAGTTAGTAAAGGGAGTGAAATAGTAGGCAAACCTAAATATGTCCAAATTTTTTGAAAGTCTGCACTTCCTGTAGATTTAAGGCCTTTGTCAGCAACTCCACTTGAAGATGGGGTAATAATTCCATGATAATCTTCAAAAACTTCTTTGAATGACTCATAACTTTGTCTCATAAAATCTATCGCATCAGTGTATTCTTTTGCACTATATTTCATCCCTCTTTCAATTGCATCTCTCATTTCTTTGGATAGTTTATTTTTGTCTTTTTTATAATAAACCTGAAAATTATTTGCTAAATCTGCTTCATGAATAATTTGATGATACTGAGGTATTTGTTTGAAATATGAAGGTGTATCAAAAATTTCAATGTTTTTCTTAAAGTTTTTAATTAAAAACTCAAATGCTTTTTGAGATTCTTTATCGATATTTTTCCAGTTATCAGTTTTGTAAAAAATAAACTTTGGTTCAAATACTGGTCCCTCTTCGCAAGTTTTTATCATATCGTCCGCTGCAAAGTGAACTGTGGCAGGATCGTATAAATCTTTTTTTATTAAAGTTTTAGCAAGTAAAGCTACATCTTTAACGGTTTTTCCAAATACACCGATTGTATCAAGTTTATCTGAAGTTTTTAAAACTCCGTTTCTAGAAATTAATCCGTAAGAGGGTTTGTATCCTACTACCCCACAATAAGAAGCTGGTCTAATTATTGATCCACCTGTTTGAGAACCAATTGATAAATGTGCCATATGGGAAGCTACAACTGCCGCAGATCCACTTGAAGAACCTCCTGGAGTTCTTGAATAATCGTGCGGGTTTTTTGTTTTACTTGGATGGATGTAAGCTAACTCACAAGTAACTGTTTTACCCATAATAATTGCTCCAGCAGTCTTTAATAGGTTAACTATTTCTGAGTCTTGCGAACTAGACATTTTTTTTCTAAAAACAGTTCCACACTCTGTTGGCATATCATAAGTTCCAATTATATCTTTAATCGCAACTGGAAGCCCGTGCAAAGCTCCTAGTGGTTTGCCGGACTTTCTATACTCGTCTGCCTCTTCGGCTTTCTCTAACAAAATTTTTTTATCTAAAAACGCCCAAGCTTCAACATCTTTATCAAATTTTTCAATTCTCTTTATGTATACTTTGCATAAATCTACAGAAGAAATATCTCCAGATTTTAGTTTATCTACCAATTCGTTGGCGTTTAGAGAAGCAGTGTCTATCATTATAAATTATTAGTTTGCAAATAAAACATCAGGTAACCAAAGAGCGATACCTGGGAATAAATACATTAATACCATTGCAAAAATCACTATTCCCAAGAATGGCATTATACCTCTAAATATTTCCATAAGTTCAACATTTTTTGATTGAACACCTTTCAGATAGTAGGCTGACATTGCCATAGGCGGAGTTAAAAAAGAAGTTTGCAAATTTAAAGCGATCAACATCGCAAAAAAATATGGATTTACTCCAAAAAACTCTACTAGCGGCAAGAATATTGGAACAAATATAATTAGTATTTCAGTCCACTCTAATGGCCAACCGAGCAAGAAAATTATAATCTGAGTGATTACTAAAAACTGCCACGGGGCAAGATCCATAGATTTAAAGAAATGTTCGAATACTTCATGACCTCCTAAATAAGAAAAAACTGAAGAAAAAGTCCAAGACCCTATGAACAGCCACATTATCATTGCTGTTGTTTTTGCTGTAAGAAAAACTGATTCTTTGAAATTTTTCCACTTCAAAGTTTTATAAAAATATGACAAAACTATTGCGCCAAATGCACCAACTCCTGCTGCTTCTGCAGGTGTAGCTAACCCTCCTAAAATTGTACCAAGAACTAAAATAATTAGTGAAAAAAGAGGAAGAAAAGAAATTAAAACCTCTTTCATAATTTCACCTCTTGGAGGGATTTCCTCTTCAGGTGGTTTGGGGGCTATTGACGGATTAAGATATGCTCTTGTAATTGCATAACCTATATATAGCCCGGCAAGTAATAAACCAGGGAGTATTGCAGCAGCAAATAACCTTAAAGGAGATAATTGAGCTATTACCGAATAAACAATAAGCATAATACTTGGTGGAATCAATATTCCAAGACAGCCACCAGAACAAATTACTCCAGAAGCAAATTTCTTATCATAACCTGCTTTAACCATAGCTGGCCAAGCTAACAAACCCATTAAGGTAACTACTGCTCCAATAATCCCTGTAGCAGTAGAAAAAAGTGCACAAGTAATTAATGCAGCGACTGCCATTGAAGCAGGCAATCTATGTGAAGCTAATCTTATTGCAAAAAATAATCTTGAAACTATCCCGGCTCTTTCAACAAGATAGCCCATAAATAAAAATAAGGGGACTGCGGTTAATACAGTATTATCCATTACGGTATAAGTGTTTTGAACAAATAATTGGAAAATTCTATTGTCTAGTAAATGTTCCATTCTAGTTGGGTCGAAATAAGCGTAATAACCAAAACCAACACCCATCGCCATTAAAGTAAATGCAATAGGAAATCCAAGAAGAACTGCAAATAGAAAAATACCCATCATTAATATTGCTACTTCTGGATTTGTTAAACTAAATAACATCTTTTTGATCCTCGTCTTGTGAAGTTCTCATTAACATTTTTTCTGTTTCTTCAGCAACAACCATTCTTGCTGGCCAATGACCAGTTTGGATGCAAATAATTGATCGAAAAACTTCGCTAATACCTTGGATAATTAGAAGAACTCCCGCTGAAGGAATTAAGGCTTTTGCCATATATATTTGGATTTGAGCCGGACTATTCCAACTAGTTTCTTTAATCTTCCAAGCTAATGCGGCATATTCATATCCATAAAATGCTAGAGCAAGAACACCTGGAAAGAAAAATATAAAGTATAAAATTAAATCTATATAGCCTTGAGTTCTAGGTTTAAATAATCTGTAGATTACATCCCCTCTTACATGAGCCTCTGTAGAAAGAGTATAAGCTCCTGCCATCATAAAAATTGCGCCATACATTTGTAAGCTAAAATCAAAATTCCATAAAGTTGGGGCATTAAAAGCGTAAGCCATTACTACCTCGTAGCAAGTTCCGCCCATTAATATAACGATACACCAAGAAAATGCTTTTCCTACTGAAGTACTTAAATGATCTGCGAAACTGATAAATCCTCTCATAAAAACAAACTATTCTAAAATTTTATTTTTTTCCATAAAAAAAGGGGGCTAAAAAGCCCCCTTTTAAAATTATTCAAAAGTTAATTAAATTTTAACTTTAGCAATACTTCCGAACTCATTTTCATAAGCCAATTTGTAATTTGGCTGATTCATAAGCAAGTATTTCATTACTCTCTTAGCGTATTTCTTCTGAGAATCTACAATCTTCTTAAAGAATGCATCTTTTTTCGTAAAGTCACCTATAACTTTATCCCAACCTTTTAATTGTTGAGCTAAGATTTCATCAGATGTTTGATACACATTTACTTTATGTTGATTCATCAATTTTGATAAATCAGCTGAGTATCTCACTAACGCTTTGAAGTAGTTGTCCGTATTCGCAGCATAAGCAGCATTTTTAAGTATCGCTTGGTGTGCAGGCGATAAACCATTAAATGTTTTTTTATTTACTGGAATTTCAAACATCTCTTGAGATTGGTGGAAGCTTCCTAAGTGATAATGCTTAGAAACATCTTGCATTCCAAACTGAGAGTCTGAAGTTGGGTTGTTAAACTCAGCAGCTTCAATTAATCCTGTTTTCATTGCAGGTTGAATTTCACCGCCTGGTAATTGTCTAACTACCATTCCCATTGCTGTTAATACGTTAGTCGCTAAACCAACTGTTCTGTACTTCATTCCTTTTACATCAGATACTTTAGTTACGTTCTTTTTGAACCAACCAAAAGGCTGAGCAGGCATAGGCATATGGAAGAATCCAATATAGTCGAAACCAACTTTTGCAAGTGTTTCGTCATAAAGTTTTCTACCTCCACCGTACTCCATCCATCCCATTACTTCTTGAGATGACATTCCGTATGATGGACCTGTACCAAATAATGAAGCGGCAGCGTTTTTTCCATACCAGTATGCAGTTACCCAGTGTCCCATATCTAGTACACCTGAACTTACTGCTTGCCCTATCTCACCAGTTTTTACAACTGATCCAACAGGCTGAAGATCAATCTTCAACTCACCGCCTGACATGTCGCTTACCATTTTTGCATAGTCGCCAGCCATTTCAAAGAATATATTTGCTCCTGAAGGCCAAGCTGCTTGCATCTTTAAAGTTTTCGGAGCACCGAATGCAATGTTTGGCATTGCAACTGTTGCTGCCGCTGCTGCACTTGTAACTGCAGCTGCTTTAAAGAACTTACGTCTTGAAGGAGTTTTAACTCCTTTGATCGTTTTTTTTGACATATGTCCCCCTTAATTATTAA
>CACKXA010000031.1 GCA_902604055.1 uncultured Pelagibacteraceae bacterium
TTCAACAATAGGTATAGGTGCTGGTCAGCAAAACAGACTAGATAGCAGCAAAATTGCAACTCAAAAAGCTAAAAAATTTCAACCTAACAAGTTACATAATTCTATAGCAGCGTCAGATGCTTTCTTCCCATTTGCTGATGGCTTAAAAAACTTAATAAATTCTGGTGTTAAAATAATTGTCCAGCCTGGTGGTTCTTTAAGGGATAATGAAGTAATAGCCGCTGCAAATAAAGCAAAGATAAAAATGATCTTCACTGGTATGAGACATTTTAATCACTAATTAAATTTTATCTATTTTTGCTGCTAAGATAAAATCACTTTCTGCTAATCCTTTAATGGCATGCGTAGATATCTTAATACTAGCATAACCCCATCCAAAAAATATATCTGGGTGGTGGCCTTCGGTCTCCGCTATTTTTCCTACTTCTAGGACAAATTTTTCACTATCCGAATAATTCTTAAATTTAAATTCTTTTTGTATGAAATAACTTTTTTCCTTATTCTGTAAGACATTCCATCCATTTATTTTTTTTAAATATTTATGAATTTCCTTAATATCAAAGGCGGGTATTCCACCCTCGCAAGGTACACATTTTTTATTTGCTAAATCATTCATTTTTTTTCATGGAGCGGGCAAAGGGACTTGAACCCTCGACCTTCTCGTTGGCAACGAGACGCTCTACCACTGAGCTATGCCCGCAAAATTATTTAAGTATATTATAATAATTGGAATTTGGTCAACCTTAATAAAATGTCACTATCGCAATTTAAATATTTCTACTATAATGACTACATTATGAAACCTTTACCTAATTTAATTCCAATTTTTCCGCTAAGTGGCGTTATCTATTTTCCAAAAACAAACCTTCCACTTAATATCTTTGAGCAAAAATATTTAGATTTAGTTAATGACTGTATTAAAAAAGATAAACTAATGGGCATGATACAGTCTAAAAAAAGAGAGAGGGATGTTTATAAAGTAGGTTGTCTTGGAAAGATAAGTGATTTTAAAAAAAACGACGACGGAAGAATTTTGATAAATTTGACTGGAATTACAAGATTTGAAGTTTTGGAGGAAAAAGAAAACTCAAAATCGTATAGAGAATTTAAAGTTGATTATAAAAAATTTAATTTAGATCTAGAGCCAAATATTGAAAGAATAAATATAAATATATTGATGAAGAATATCGAGTATTTTTTCAAAAAAAATGGACTTTTGCTTAATTGGAAAGAATTTGAAAAGTTAGAGTTAACACAAAAAATAAACACATTGTCTATGATTGCCCCAATTACAAATGAAGAAAAACAAAAACTTCTAGAATCTATATCATTGAAAGAAAAAGTTGATACTTTAGAGAATATAATTAATTTTTATCTTCTTCAAAAAGGGTCTTTAAGTAACCAGACTATTCAGTAGAAGTTAATTAGAAGATTTGTTCATTGACTCGAAAAAGTCAGAGTTATTTTTAGTATTTTTTAGTTTAGAAATTAAAAATTCTATTCCATCCATAGTTCCCATGGGGCTAATTATTCTTCTAAGGACATTCATTTTTGTTAAATCATTTTTCTCAAAAAGCAATTCCTCTCTTCTTGTTCCTGATCTTGTTATATCTAATGCTGGGTAAATTCTTTTATCTGCAACTTTTCTATCTAAAATAAGTTCGGAATTTCCTGTTCCTTTAAATTCTTCAAAAATAACTTCATCCATTCTACTTCCTGTATCTATCAACGCTGTTGAAATAATCGTTAAGGAACCACCTTCCTCAACATTTCTGGCTGCACCAAAAAATCTCTTTGGTCTTTGAAGTGCATTTGCATCAACTCCGCCAGTTAAAACTTTACCAGAACTTGGTATTACCGCATTATAAGCTCTTCCAAGCCTAGTTATTGAGTCTAATAAAATTACTACATCCTTTTTATGTTCAACAAGTCTTTTTGCCTTTTCAATTACCATTTCAGCTACTGCTACGTGTCTTGAAGCTGGTTCATCAAAAGTTGAAGCAACTACTTCACCTTTTACTGATCTCTGCATGTCTGTAACTTCTTCCGGCCTCTCATCTATTAATAAAACCATTAAGTAACACTCAGGATGATTTGCTGTTATCGATTGAGCAATGTTTTGAAGTATAATTGTTTTCCCAGCTCTAGGAGGAGAAACTATTAATGATCTTTGTCCTTTGCCGATAGGACTCACCAAATCGATCAAACGAGCAGTGTTGTCAGGTTTTTTTTCTACCTTTGTGCTTTCAACTTCTAATTTAATTCTTTCGTTGGGATATAAGGGGGTTAAATTATCAAATGCTATTTTGTTTTTTCCTTTTTCGGGGTCGTCAAAATTAATTTTATTAACTTTTAATAGTGCAAAATATCTTTCTGCATCTTTTGGTCCTCTAATCTCTCCCTCTACTGAGTCACCCGTCCTTAAACCAAATCTTCTTATTTGGCTTGGGCTTACATAAATATCATCCGGACCTGGTAAGTAATTTGACTCTATTGCTCTTAAGAATCCAAATCCATCTTGTAAAACTTCCAAAACACCTGTTGCTGTTATTTGTTCATTTTTTTCAGCAAGCTTTTTGAGAATTGCAAAAAGTATTTCTTGTTTTCTTAATGTACTTGGGTTTTCAATACCAAGTTTTTCAGCTTCACTAATAAGCTCTGCAGGGTTTTTTTGCTTTAGTTCTTGTAAGTTCATGTGATTATTGTTGATTAAGGAATGTAATGAAAATATAGGGTTTTTTTTAAAAAATTCAACCCCTAATTATAGTGGCTTAAATATAACCACAAAAATTACCACTATTAGTATTATTGTTGGTATTTCGTTATATATTCTAAAGAATTTCGGAGTTTTTTGATTATTGTCCAGTGTAAAATCATTGAGATATTTACCTAAGGTAAAGTGATAATAAGTCAAAATGACAACCAAAATAATCTTTATTTGTATCCACAATTCTAAAAAAACAGAAAAACCAAGGCTATGAATTAACAATAGCCCAAAGAGCCAAGAAAGTAACATTGCAGGCATCATTATGTAATTATAAAGCTTCCGTTCCATTGTTTTAAAAACAGATCTTTGAGACTCGTGCTTTGCTTCTGAGTGATAAACAAATATCCTTGGTAGATATAAAAGACCCGCCATCCAAGAAATAACTGCGATGAGATGTAAAGATTTAAATAATAAATATAAATTCATTTTAAAGGTATCTTCTAACTAACTTTTCAAAAAGTTCTATGTGATCTCGGCTATCATTTAAACAAGGAATCAAGTCAAAATTTTCCCCACCGTTGCTTAAAAAACTTTCTTTTCCTTGAATATTAATTTCCTCTAAAGTTTCCACGCAATCTGATGCAAAACCTGGACATATTACCAGTAAATTTTTTATACCTTTATTTGGTAAGCTTTCTAAAGTCTTATCAGTGTAAGGGGTCAACCATTCTTGCGGACCAAATCTCGATTGAAATGTTGTGTGAATTTCTACTTTATTAAATTTTTCTTTCATTAATCTAGTCGTTTTTTGACAATAACAGTGATAGGGATCCCCTTTTGCAAAATAAGATTTAGGAATTCCGTGATAGGAAGAGATTATCAAATCTGGTTTCCAATTTATTTCTGCAATTTTGTTCTCTATACTATTAACCAAAGCATTGATGTAAAGAGGCTCGCTTTCATAGTGAGGAATTATTTGAAGACTCGGCTGCCACCTCATTTTCATTAAAGATCTATAGACTTCATCACATACAGTTGCAGTAGTTGCTGCTGCGTATTGAGGATATAATGGTAAAATAACTATATTTTCACATCCATTTTCTTTGAGTTTAGACAATTTAGATTT
Source organism: uncultured Pelagibacteraceae bacterium (assembly GCA_902604055.1). GTDB lineage: Bacteria > Pseudomonadota > Alphaproteobacteria > Pelagibacterales > Pelagibacteraceae > Pelagilacustribacter. The sequence goes on from CACKXA010000031.1 coordinate 3,834, forward strand.
GATACTAGGATTTCCATATCTCATAGCAAAATCGACAATTATTTTCTCATTACCAATTTTGCTTTTTAGTTTATCTGCTTGGGTTCTAGTAAAGAACAATAGAGGGGACTCATTACTTTCCTTTCTCCATATTTTTTTATAAGCATGGGCTGTTTTTGATGGCCTAAAAGTTAATATGAACAAATTTAAAATTATTTGCCAAATAAAAGGGTTTACTTCTATTACCCTTCTATCTGATAGAAACTCTTTTAGGTATTTTCTTATGTCTAACCAACTTGTTGAATCTGGAGTTCCTAAATTAACTATAAGAACTCCAGTTTTACCAAACTTTACTTCTGGGTGATCTTTGTTCATTAATAATTCCTATAAAATTTAATTAGTTTATTCACTTTATCAGGGTCTGTTTCCGGAAGTAAACCATGGCCAAGGTTAAATATATACGGAATATCTTTAAAAGATTGAATATATTTCGTCGCTGCTGCTTGCATTTCTTTCTCACTCTTTAACAAATTCTTTGGGTGCAGTCCTCCTTGTAAAACTACATTGCTTAATTCATTCTTTGCCCAAGCGGGATCTATTTCATAGTCTAAGTTTATTCCATCTGGTTTTACTATTTGATTAAATTCCTTATATTTTTCTTTAATCCCCTTTGGAAAACTAATGTTTGGTATTCCATTATTTCTACAGAATTCGATTATTTTTGCATTCGGCACATAACAATAATTTTTAATTTTTTTATCTGGGATCAGACCAGCCCATGAGTCAAATATTTGAATTACGTCAGCTCCTGCTTCAATTTGTTTTTGAATATGAATACATAAAAAATCAATCAGCCTATTTAAAATTTGATCTATCTTAATACTTTCGTTGTTAAGTTTAGCAAAATCAATTTCAAATTTATTTTTTTTAATATTAAGCATGTATACTAATAATGTCCAAGGTGCCCCAATAAAGGCTATTAAAGATTTGTCTTTATTTAAGGATTTTCTAGCTATCGAAATGGCTCTATAAACGGGATCTAGTTTATTCAAAAAATCTTTTTCGTTTTTATTTAAGAAAACTCCAATATCAAATTCACTAAGTATTGGCCCTTGATCTTTAATAAATTGAACGTCTTGGCCTAAAGCAAAAGGAACCATTAAAATATCAGAGAATATTATTGCTGAGTCTAAATCAAATCTTTTAATTGGTTGAAGTGTAATCTCTGAACTTAAATTACTATCTAAACATAATTTAATAAAATTTTTATTTAAAGACCTTATTTTTCTAAATTCTG
>CACKXA010000032.1 GCA_902604055.1 uncultured Pelagibacteraceae bacterium
TGTTTACGGAAAAACAAGATGATAGTAAAAAAAGACAGGCAGCAGCCGGTCAAAAAGTTTACTCAAGGTTTGTTAAAAGCAAAGGATCGTTAAATAAATATCAACACTTAATGATTAGGGACATGGCTTATTTCGAAGCTCTTTACAATGAGATGCTTAATGATGAAAAAACCAAAGTTGAAACACTGGAAGGTTTGAAAAAAGGTCGGGAGGCCATGAGAATGAGTCTTCAAATATCCCCTAAAGCAAAAACCTCAGAAGCTGTTTTAAAATTTTGGGCTACTGGTAAAATGTTGAAAGCTGCGTGGCAGAAAAATAAAAAAAAGAAAAAAAAAGATATTGATCCTGAAATAGCAGAACGAGCAGCAGTACTTGCTAATTTAAAAAAACAAATAGCAACAGCAAAAGTGAATGCTCAAAGAGCAGCTACCATTGAGGCTCAGAACAAAATATCGGAGGCTAATTAATGTTTTTAAAATTTACAGTTAGAGCTTTGTTATTATTTTTTTTATTTTTTAATTTTACTGTTAAGGCAAATGATATTACTGCTATGGAAGGGATTTCAGAAGCAGCAGGAAGTTCGGCAAAAGCAGCTGCAGATCAATTATCTACTGATGCAGGTAAAGTAGCAGAAAATATTGCTGGAGCAACAGAGGCACTTGGAGAAGCAAAAAGTGAAGTAGGGAAAGCATTAGATACTTCAATTGCCCAAGCCTCAGAAGCAATGTCATTCGCCCAAGATAGTCTAGCAAAGGGAGATATAACTTCTGCGGTCCAAGCTATGTCGATGGTTGAAAGTGTAACTGATATGGCATTAAGTTCTGTTCCAGATCCGACAACTCTTGACATGGAAGGAATTAATTTTGCTGCTGATTTTTCTCCAGGAGAAATGGCAGCTTTATCAAGTATAGCCGGTCAAATGGGTGCTGGAAAAGTCGTAGCAATGCAAAAATTAGCTGGGCAAATGAATGCAGTAAGCAAAGCAGGATTTGACTCTAAAGGTATGATGGGAGCACTAGACGCTCAGGGAGTAGGAATTGGATCTGCGATGCAAGGATTAGCTCAAGCGGGAATGGTAGACATGCAATCAGTTGTTGGAGCTCCATCGTTTAGTATGGAAAATTTTAATCCTGAAGACTTTGCTTCTATGAATGTAGCTGAAATGGGAATGAACCCCGCTATGATGACTGGAGCTTTAGAAGCTTTACCAGTTGGTGCAGCAACAGCAGCATTAGAAACATTAGCACAAAATCCAGATGCTATGGGTAAATTGGGTCCATCCATGACAGGAGCAATAGCAGCTACTATGGCCGGAAAAGGTATGGGCGGTGATATGATGAAAAGCATGGAAGCATCTATAGGTATTAATGGTATGTCTGGAATGGCTGAAGGAATGCAAGGAATGCAGGGCATGGAAGAGATTGGAAAAGCAATGTCAGGAATGACAGGAATGGCTGAAACTCTCTCTACAGCTTTTGCAAGTCCAGAGGTTGGAATTAAAGGAGCAATGTCTGGATCTGTGGGAATGATTAGTCAAGCTATTTCAGGAAAAGGCACCAAAGAAAAATCAGCAGTTACGCAAGGAACAGAAATGAAGGGTTCATTTGCTGGAGAAATGACAAAAGAAGCACCTGTAGCAATTGATATGCCAGAAAATATTAGTGAACCAGGAATGATGATGGGAGCGATGGTAATGGCAAAACCATCATTAGCTGGAGGTTTACCTGGAGCTATGGCTCCACCAGCAGGGATGACTGCAAAAGCTATGGGATCAGTTTTAGGAGCAGATGCACCTGCAGGAGGAATGAGAGGTATGACCGACATTGTAGGAGGAATGGGCAAGTCTGAGATGGGAAAAGCTATGGCAGGAATGACTGGAATGGCACCTGGAACTATGGACAAATTAGGAATGACTGAGATGGCTGCTCAAACAGGAATGACACCAGGAATGGTAGCCAGCATGGGGGCAGCTGGAATTTCTGGAATGGATATGACTTCGGTGATGGCAACAAATGTTGCAGGATTAGGTAGCAAAGCTGTTCAAGGTTTAACAGGAATGGCAAAAGATGGAAATATGGCGCCTGGATTAATGGGCGATATGATGGAAATTGGTTTAGTCAATCAAGGAACAATGGCTGCGATGGGCCCTAAAGGTATGGCAAGTTTAAGTGGGGCAATGGGCATGAAAGGCGGTGACATGGGATTAGCATCCATGACTGGTGGAATAACTGGAATGGGAGCTGTAGATATGAATGCTACTATGAATCCAGAAATGGCAGCAAGTATGGGAATAGCTGGAGGTCCAGGAGAAGCTACACTAGGAGAAGTTATGGGTGGAGCATATGAAGGAATGGATCCAGCAACATATGAAGGAATGGGAATGAATTTAGGACAAGTGTCTGCAGCAATGGGAACAGGTGTTGACCCAGGAAAAGCAATGGGTTCTGTAGCAGGAGCAGCAATGGCAGCTAGTGAAGCTGGCGCAGGATTAGCAGGAGCAGCAATGGGAGCAGCAATGTCAGCTCAAGGAGCAGCAGCTTCAGCAATGGGCTCTACAGCAATGGGAGCAGCTATGGGAGTTGGAGGCATGGGAGACGGAGCAATGGGTAAAGCTATGGACGGTGCTATGGGTGAAGCCATGGGCGGAGCTATAGGTGGACAAATGGCAGGTGCTATGGCAGGTGGACCAATGGGACCAGGCGGCATGGGTGATATGGGACCAATGGGACCAGGCGGACCAGGTGGACCAGGCGGTGGCATGGGCGGCATGGGTGATATGGGAGGACCAGGCGGTGGCATGGGAGGTGCTATGGATGGCATTGGTGATGCAGTTGGTGGTGCTATGGAAGGCCCAGGCGGACCAGGCGGACCAGGTGGACCAGGCGGACCAGGCGGACCAGGTGGACCAGGTGGACCAGGTGGACCAGACGCTGGTGGATACGATGCAGGAGATCCTGGAGGACACCAAGGAAATTAATAAAATAATATTATTTAGAAAACTCTAAAGGCGTTAAATTTTATAAAGTTTTGATGGCCTATTCCATTTTTATCAACTCTATTTACAGTGCTTGATAAATTCCAACCATTATTGAAATTCCAATCAAAACCTGTTTCAGCAAGTATTGATGATGAAAAATCTTTCCTGATATTTGTAGTGTATTGATTTGATGAACTAGTGACGTAATTAGCTTTTAAAGTAGAGTCATCAGTTAAATCTTCATTGAAATCTAACTTAAGATAAGGCAAGAATTTTGAAGTTTTTAATCCAAAGTCTGCATGTACAATGGTTCCTAATAATAATGAAGTACTTTTTAAATCTCTATCATCATAACTTAACCTTAAATTACTATCTCCTTTTTCCGAATAACCATCAAACATTGTGTAACTAAAGTTAAAACTTGAGTAGTTACTAAAAGTAATTTTGTTAAAAGTTTTAGCAAAATTATACTTTATTGCTCCAAAAGCTTGTTGACTTTTTAACTCACCAGTTACCTTAGTATCATTTGCAACATCAACAACTCTCGTAGTTGCTTGTGTTGTTTCACCGAAACTTAAAAAAGTGTCAACAGCTCCTTCGAATTTTTCATTATCTGAAAACCAAGTATTATAAAAAGAAATACTTATGTTATCTGATTTGAATTTAGATCCATCAGTACTAATCGTTACATCGTCAGTTTCATCTCTAATAGCAAATCCAAATAACGAATTATCTGTTAGATCAATGTCTGCACCCATAGTAAATCCATTTGACTCATTTCTTCTTCCTAATTGATTTACATTAAAGTCAATACCGCCTGATGATATTAGGCCATTGCTCCAAACAGCCCATTTTTTTGGCTCAAGACCAAAACCATCTTTTAAATATCTAGTCAATGGAAGTTCACTTATAAAACTATCAAAATTATCTTTCGAAATACCTTTGTTGTCTAATCCAATTTGAGAATATTTTTTTATATAATGTTCTGTTAGTTTAGATTCTATACTTTGATCAGCGCCACTTTTAGCTAGTGCTAATCGTATATTATTTAAACTTAAACTACTATTTTCTCCTGTTCTTCTGTACTGTTCCATTCTACCAAGCACAGTATTAGTAGAATTAAACATCCACCTCTTTACACTTTCTGTTTGTGCCTCAACCATACCTGCCAACTGTTTATCATCAAATGCTTGGTGTGTACTTCCGCTTGCCTCAATTGAACTGATTGTAAGCGTCGTTAGTCCTGTAGTCGTTGCTGTCTCACCTTCAATACCGCCATATTCAATTACGTAAAAACTAACATTCGAATTATTATTTTTAAAATCGTTCCAAGTTCCGTCTGTTTTTATATGCAACCTATCTTCACCTCCAGCATCGTTCGGTTCATTAGTATTCCAACCAAATTCTCCAGCTCCAAATGGTTTTTCGTATACTGTGTAGCCAGTATCCACTGTGCAACCCCCACTTGATGTGTTATCAGCGTCGTTACCAACTGTGAAAATTTTTCCATCATCAGGGCCGCCTGACCATTTCCAACATCCTTCTTGAGCAGCGTCAGTTCCTCCTAACCAAGCGTTCACTCCAGCTTTATCATCTATAAAAGTATTTTCTTGATAACTTGTTATAGAAGCAAGATATCCTGATAGTCCGTTTAAAGTAGAGGCTTCTGCAGCTATTTTTGCTGCAGACCAAGTTATACTACTTCCATGATTTACTACTTTGTAATAATGCCCATTAGCTGAATTATAAAGACTTCCAGCTGGTGTTATGGATAATGTTACCGTAGGTGATCCTGTAGTTCCATCACCCTTAAATGATAAAGTAGCTATTGCTGCATTTATTTCAGCCTGTGTTCCTATAAATCCTATTTCTTCATGATCGCTAGCTTCTAATTTACAATTAGTTGGTTCACTAGAATTATCAGAGGTGTAATCACAATACCCAGAAGCTTGTTCCAAACCTGTAGTAGTTGTAACAACGAGGGTTCCTGCCGAAGCAGTAATAGTTGCTAATAAATCAGTTGCAGTAAAACCACTTATGGTTGGAGTAGTTCCAGAGTCTGATAACAACACAAAGCTAGAAGTATTCGCAGTCAGGGTGCTAGGCATTGTAATTGTTTCAGCCCAAACTT
>CACKXA010000033.1 GCA_902604055.1 uncultured Pelagibacteraceae bacterium
TGGCTGGGGCGGTTTTTCAGAGTATCTAGCTAAAAAATATGATGTTATTGTCGACTGTATTACAATTTCAAAAAAACAATACGAGTACTCAAAAAAAAGAATTTTCCAAAGCGGTTTAAACAATAAAGTACAAGTTAAGTTTTTAGATTACAGAGATCTCAAAGATAAATATGATAAAATAGCCTCTATAGAAATGATAGAAGCTGTTGGTGATAAATATCTTAACAACTATTTCAGAACAATAAAAAAATCATTAAAGATCAATGGTAAAGCAGCTATTCAAGGAATTATTATAAATGACGATTTATTTGATCGTTACAGGCACAGCGAGGACTTTATTCAAAAATATATCTTTCCTGGTGGTTTTTTACCCTCCCTCAATTTGATTAAAAAAATGACAAAGGATAATCAATTAAATTTAGAAAAAATAAATTCTTACTCAGAGGATTATGCTAAAACTCTATTCACATGGAGAAATAATTTTATGAACACCTGGGACAATATCGCTCCACTTGGATTTGATGATTATTTTAAAAGAATGTGGGAGTTTTACTTATCTTATTGTGAAGCAGGATTTAAAGCTAAAAATATAGACTTGATTCAATTTTCGATGTCTAATAGATAGTCGTCATGAAAAAAGTTCTTAGTTTGTTTTTAACTATCTTTTTAATTGGCTGTGCAAATAATATGAAACCTACAGATTTTAAAGGTCAAAAACCAAGATTAATTATAGAAGATTATTTATCTGGAAATGTTAAAGCTTGGGGCGTTCTCCAGAATAGGTCTGGCAAAGTTATAAGGCAATTTTCTGCAGATTTAAATGGCTCTTGGGATGGACAACAATTAATTCTTGATGAAAAATTTAATTGGTCAGATGGAGAAGTTCAAAAAAGACAGTGGACAATAAAAAAGATAGATGATCATAATTACGAAGGAACAGCAGGAGACGTTGTCGGAATTGCAAAAGGTTTTTCATATGGACCAGCGTTTAAATTTGAATATGTCTTATTAGTCCCAGTAAAAAAGAGAGAGATTAAAATTACTTTTGATGATTGGATATTTAAACAAGACGAAAAAGTTGCCATCAATAGAGCTACAATGACAAAATTTGGTTTTAAAGTGGCTGAATTAACTGTTATGTTTGTAAAAAAATAAAAAATTTATAGTTCAACTTTATGCTAAATAAATTTAGAAATTTTCTTATAGAGTCAGCAAATATTATGTTTGATGACTCAAAGAACGATATTAGAAGTTTGCCGAAAACTGTCAGGTTACAAATTTTGATCGTTTTATCATTTGTATGGTCTACAGTTTTTAGCTTATATGTTTTTAGCTTAACTTCCTTTATTTGGGGATGGGCAGGAGTTGTTATGGCGCACATAGGTCTAATATTTGCTATATATATTACCTTTAAATTTTTTCATAAAGCTAAAAAAGAAAATAAAAGTGTTTTTGAAACTGGAAACTATAATCCTGCTAAAATTTTTGTTGTCTTTTTTTTAGTCTTTTTTATATTTATTTTCACAAAAGGTGTTGAGGTGCTGACAAAAACAAACTCTTATTCAATCAAGTATGAAGGACCAAAAAAAACTACTTTGGAGAGAATCCAAGAGTTTTTAGATTAATTACCTCTTAACTCCTTTATCAATCAAAAAAAGATAAATCTTATAAGGTAGTATTCTAAAAAATTTCAATAATAGAGTCAAAGGTTTGGGAAAATGTATTTCAAAAGATTTATTTTTTATAAGACCATCATAAATTCTTTTTGCTGCAAACTCTGGAGTTTCGAGAAAAGGCATCGAAAATTCATTTTTTTCAGTTAACGGAGTTTTAATGAATCCCGGAGAAATAACAGAAACATCAACGTTAAATTTTTTAAAATCGAAATAAATACTTTCTGTGAAGTTTGTTAAAGCAGCTTTGGATGGTCCATATCCACTTGAATTTGGTAAACCACGATATCCAGCAATTGATGATACTATTGAAATTTGTCCAGATTTTTTTTCTTTAAAATAATTTTCCACTGCTTTCACAGAACTTACTACGCCTAAAAAATTAACATCCATAACATTTTTAATTTTTTCTATATTTATTGATTGTTCATTCTTAGGATCATATGTACCACTTGAAAATATGCATATATTAATTTCTCCAAAGTCTTCTATAATTTTTGAAAAAACTTTATTCACTTCTTCAGAATTAGTAACATCCAATGCATATGAAAATATATTTTGATGATTAGCCATTTTATCTAAAATTACTTTTCTTCTAGCAGATACTGCAACTTTCCACCCTTTATTAGCAAATTTTTCGGCAACAGCTTTTCCAATTCCGCTACTGGCGCCAGTTATCCAAATTTTTTTCTGATTTTCTGACATTAATTAGTTATATATTATTTAATGACTAAGAATAAATATTTATCTTTAATTTTAATCCTTATAATTACTTTTTCGGCCTCTGCAATCGGAGGTTTTACAACATCCGCATTTAAGGAACCTTGGTATTCTCAAATAATTCTACCTAGCTTTAATCCTCCAAGTTGGGTTTTTGGACCCGTTTGGACTATTTTGTACATTTTAATGTCATTTGCTGCTTGGTCCGCTTGGTTAAAAACATATGAAATTTACATTTTAAAAATTTATTTAATTCATTTATTTTTTAATAGTGTTTGGAGTATAATTTTCTTTGGTTTTCATATTATATTTCTTGCCTTAATAGATTTAATTATTATTTTAGCTTTCATAATTGCTCTTATGAGTATTTACTTTAAAAAAAACAAGATTAGTTTTTATTTAATGACCCCTTACTTCGTTTGGTCCAGTTATGCTTTAATTCTCAATTTTTCTATTTTTCTATTAAACTAAAACCAATTTTTTGGATAGTTTCTTTTTAAAATAAATCTATTTATCACAATAGAAGAGAGAATTATTATTATAGTTCCTACAATTACAGGAAATAAAATATAATCAAAAGATAAATCCATAGATAAAGCTACAAGAGGATTAGAAGCAGCTGGTGGATGCATTACTTTAAAATATACCATTAATATGACGGCAACACCCACTGATAAACCTAGAGAATAAAAAGATAGTCCAATTGTTTCATTAAAAATAATTCCCACTAGTATTGATATTAAATGACCAAAGAAAATATTCTTCGGTTGAGCAGTTTCTAAAGTGTACAGAACAAATACAATAAATATGGTTGCTCCAAATGAAAACATTAACCAAATTCCAGATGAAGTTTCTAATGTCAAAAAAGCTAGAAGACCGATGACAAAAGCAGCTGATATTCCTGAAACAATTGGTTCAAATTTTTTTTTTATTTTCATATATTTTCTCTGAAATTAAGTTATATACACATTAGGAAGTAAAAAAAATGGTTTCTATTTTTCTAAACAGAGTATTCAGAGCAATAAAGATTGATATAGATCTTTACGAAGAAGTAGAAAAAGATAAATCTGCAACTATACAAGCAGGAATAGTAGTTGTTTTATCAAGTTTAGCGGCTGGAGTAGGAGCTTTACAATTAGGAGCCTCTAATTTTGTTTTTGCTCCAATTTTATCTTTATTAAGTTGGTATGTATGGGCATATGTTATTTATTTTGTAGGAGTTAAATTATTTGGAGGTCCATCCACAAAAAGTAATCACGGTGAATTGTTGAGAACTATAGGATTTTCTAGCGCTCCGGGCCTCATTAGAGTTTTTGGAGTCACACCTGACTTAATGACGGTTACATTTATTGGTTCAGCATTTTGGATGTTAGCATGTATGGTAGTAGCAGTTAAATCAGCATTAGATTATGACAGCTTGTGGAAATCTTTTGGAGTCGTAGTGGTAGCCTGGCTTTTTCAAGCATTCTTCTTATTTTTAGTTATTGTTCTTTTTAAGGGGATTTAAACAGGAAAAATAGTTTTGGATAGTTTACAGCTATCACAAATTTTATAACTAATTGTTATTAAATTAGACTTAACACTTTCGTCTTCTTGGTTGCATTCTTCGCAAATATTGTCAAAAATTTCTTCCATGTAGGACAAGATACACCTTTTAATAAACTATATCTATTCTAATATTGCCTTGTGAATATAAAGTTTTTAAAAATATTATTAATTCAATTTTTTGTAATTTTTCTCAATCAAGCGTTTGCGGGAGAATTAAAAGTAAAAAGTGGAGACATAGATTTAAAAAAGAGTATTAATTACAAAAAAGTATATTTTGCCGGAGGCTGTTTTTGGTGCATGGAAGAGTCATTCGATAAAATTAATGGTGTTATAGAATCTATCTCTGGGTATTCTGGCGGACATTTAAAAAACCCTACTTATAAAGATGTTATTTATAAAGATACTGGACATGTTGAAACAATAGAAGTTACATACAATCCGAAAATAGTATCTTTCGAAGAACTGCTAGATGTATTTTGGAAAAATATTGACCCATTTGATAAATATGGCCAATTTTGCGATAAAGGAAAAAGTTATAGATCAGTGGCTTTCTTTGAAAACATGGCTCAGAAAAAAATTATAAACAAATCAATTGATGAAATTGAAAGAAAATTTGATGCTAAAATAGTAACATTAGTTTGGAAATTTGATACATTCTATGTAGCTGAAGATTATCATCAGAATTACTATCAAAATAATTTTTTGAGATATCTAGCTTATAAAAAAGCCTGTCAAAGAGAAGAGGTACTAAATAAAATATGGAACTAAAAAAATTTACAATTTTTATAATTTTAATGATATTTTCTAACCAAGCATATGCAGAACTTATTAAGCCTAATAAAAAGTTAGATTCATACGAAGTTGTAAAGATTCAACTGGAAGCACTTAAAACTAATGACTCTCAAGATTTAGGTATTAAACAAACCTGGTTATTTGCTCATCCAGATAATAAAAGAGTTACAGGACCCTATGAAAGATTTAGAACCATGATATATGGACAACAATATAAACACCTTGTAAATCACTCTTCGCATAAGATTCAATTAATTACCAACAGTCCAAACACTTTTGTTTACAAAATTGAAATAGTGTCAGAGGATAAAAAATTATTTTTTTATGAGTGG
>CACKXA010000034.1 GCA_902604055.1 uncultured Pelagibacteraceae bacterium
ATGACTATAGTAGGTTATTTACTTACTGATTACTTAAATAAAGATATGATGATCGGATTAGCAATTGTTAATCCAGTTTACTTTTTTTGCATGATGATAGGTGCAATGAAAAATTTGAGTATGAATATTGCAATAATTGGTGGAGTTATATTAGGACCAATTGTTTATTTGTTTTCTGCTGAATGGGCAATATTAATTACAGGTTTAATTGCAGGCAGTATTGCTTTTTTATTTAGGAGTAAACATGGAAATTAATATTATGATTTTAGCAATTATTATTACATCTGTTGCTACATTTATTTCAAGATTTTCTGGCGCAATAACATCTGAAAAAGTAAAAGCAAAATCAAAAACTTTTGAATGGTTTAATTGTGTTGCTTACGCTACGTTAGCAGCATTAGTGGCAAGAATGGTTATTTTTCCAGCAGGAATTTTGGCGGAATCAGACATAATTATAAGAGTAACTGTACTTATTATATGCGTTGTAATTTTTATTTTAACTAAAAAAAATTTAGTAGTTCCAACAATAGTTTCTGCTATACTTTTATCTGTTTTAACAAGTCTATGAGTTTAGAAATTAAAGATCACAATAAGTCCAAAAGAGTAAAAGTTATAGGACTAAAAGAAACTAGCTTAGATAAGCTTATTTTTCCTTTTAAAAAACATACTATAACTTCATTAGAGTACAAACCTTTTTCAAGATTTACTCTAGCTAAAAGTTTAGATGAGGTTTTTGAGGGCAAACTTAGCAAATCTTTAGTTAAGATAGTAAATGATAGAGAATCAGGCACAGCTATAATTGAGCCTGAAATTAATAATAAAAAGTTTGATAAAGACTTCTTAGTTAAGCTTTCCACTGGACTTGCTTATTTGATGGGTAATCCCAACTTTGACTCAATGACAGGAAAATATTATGCAAGATTTTACGTTAAACATCAGGATAGTAGCGATTCTTATTTAAGGAAAGCTTACACAAATTTAGATCTTCATACTGATGGCACTTATGTTAAAGAAAAAACAGACTGGTTAATTATGACTAAAATGGAAGAGCAGGGAGTTTCTGGAGGTGAAAGCGTTATTTTACATTTAGATGACTGGGAACATTTAGATGAACTAAGCAACAATCCCATAGGCCAACAAAATTTTACCTGGGGATCTCCAAAAAGCAAAAACATTGAATACAAAGTTGAACACCCTGTATTTAGAAAAGATAAGAACGGTAAACCTATAATTTCTTACATAGATCAATTTCCAGAGCCAAAAAATATGGATCAAGGTTTGTTTTTACAAAGACTTTCAGATTGTCTCGAAGAAAGTAAAAATAAAATCGAATTTCCTTTACCAGTTGGGTCTACCATATTTTCTAATAATTATTTTTGGCTTCATGGAAGAAAGCCATTTAAAGAAAACACCAATTTGAGCAGAGAATTGCTTAGAATCAGAGGAACTTTTTTCAATTAAGACTAGTTGACTCTGCTCTTCCATTCATTTTTAATATCGTCTTTAATTAATTAATTAACAGAGGAAAATAATATGTTTAATAATTTGAAAAAATTAATTAGCTTAGTTTTTGCTACTGTTCTTTTAACTTCAATCTCATCAACTAGTTTTGCAATCGATAAGTTACACTTCATTATCGGTGGTGGTGCTGGTGGTGGTTGGGATGGAACTGCTAGAGGAACTGGAGAAGCTTTAACAAAAGCTGGTTTTCTAAAAAGTGCTTCATTTGAAAATATGTCAGGTGGTGGTGGAGGAAAAGCTCTATCTTACATAATTAATTCTAAGCCAGAGGGAACTGTATTAGTTCAATCAACACCTCTAGTATTAAGATCAATCACAAGACACAAAGGCTATGTAGCTGGATCAGGTGTTTTATCTTATAAAGATGTTAAACCAATCGCTGGTGTAATTGGTGACTATGGTGCAATCGCAGTTGCTAAAAATTCACCTTACAAAACATTTAAAGATGTAGTGGATGCATACAATGCAAATCCTAAATCTATTAAAATGGCGGGTGGTTCAGTAAGAGGAAGCATGGACCATTTAATTGGTGCACTTGCATTTAAAAAAGCAGGAGCTGATGCAAATAAAGTTGTTTACGTTCCTTATGATGCTGGTGGAAAAGCTTTAGCTGGACTTTTATCTGGCGAAACTCAAATTCTTTCAACTGGTTTGGGAGAAGTTATGGGAGCAAGAGACCAAGTAAGAATTATTGGTATTACAGCACCTTCAAGAGTTGGTGATGCTCCAGAGGTTCCTACTTTAAAAGAACAAGGATTTGATGTTCAGTTTGTTAACTGGAGAGGATTCTTTGCTCCTAAAAGCATGAGCTCAGGAGACGTTAAGAAGATTGCAAAAATGTTAGGCGATGTTCAAAAAACACCAGAGTGGGAGACAGTAAGAAAAAGAAATGCTTGGGTTAACATTTATAATCCAGGAAGAAAATTTGACAGTTTCTTAAAAAAACAAACTAAAGAAATGACAAATTTAATGAAAGAACTAGGAGTAATTTAGTTTTACTAAATACTTTGAACTTATAGGAAGAGCAGTGAAAATTAACTCAGTAAAAATTATCTCACTGCTCTTCTTTGTTTTATCAGCATTTTATTTATACACAGCATATCAAATTCAAGTTTTTTCTTTCGATGAAGACTCACCTTTTAATGCAAAAACTTTTCCAATTTATTTAGGTTATGCAGGAATGTTTTTTGCTGGGTTAAAAATAGTTTTGCCAGATCGTAAACCTATTGAAGTAGACCCTACACATTTAGAATTTAAAAAGACTATTTTATTAGTAATCACTATGATTATTTATGGTGCCACTATACTTAAGGTTGGCTTCTTCTTGTCTACATCTTTATTTTTAGTTTTTTCTTATTATTTTTTAGGAGAGAGAAGATGGAAATATATTATAATTTTTTCATTTCCGTTCGTAGCAATATTTATGTATCTACTTCACGGTTTATTAGCTGTTTACCTTAGAGATCCATTACTAAAATATATAGGAATTATGGGATGATAGAAGGAATCTTAATCGGAATAAAAACTGCCTTATCTTTTCAGAACTTATTAATGGTAATGGTTGGTTGTTTTGCAGGGACAATTATTGGGATGCTTCCAGGCCTAGGACCCATGACCGCAATAGCTTTAATGATACCAATAACTTATGGTTTCGATCCAGCTACAGGATTAATTTTAATGGCGGGGGTTTATTATGGTGCTGTATTTGGTGGATCAACTTCATCAATTTTAATTAATGCCCCAGGAGTACCGGGAACAGTTGCAACTTCTTTTGACGGTTATCCTATGGCTCAACAAGGTAAAGCCGGTAAGGCTTTAGCAATTGCAGCATATAGTTCTTTTGCAGGTGGAACAATTGCAGCAATCTTTTTATTAATTGCAGCACCAAGTTTATCTAAAGTTAGTTTATCCTTTAGATCTCCTGATTATTTTGGTTTGATGATTTTAGGTTTAACCGCAGTTGCTGCCTTTTCCTCAAAGGGAAATTTTTTAAAAGCTATGATGATGTGTGTTTTAGGATTAATGCTTGCCTCAGTTGGACAAGATACGCTGTCAGATATTCCTCGGTTTACTTTTAATACAATGAATTTATCTGATGGAATTAGTTTCGTTTTGGTAGTAATGGCAACCTTTGCAATGAGTGAGGCTTTAACTATTATCATTAAAGGAAATGATCCTACTAAAGCTGCCAAACAGATTTCATTGACAGATTTAGGTTCAATAAAAGTAAGCAAAGAAGAGACAAAACAAATGGCTAAAACTATTCCACGTTCATCTATTTTAGGATTTATAATTGGGGTGCTACCTGGAGCAGGGGCAACAATTGCATCGTTTTTAGCTTATGGGATGGAAAGAAATTTTGTAAGTAGCGAAGAAAAAGAAAAGTTTGGTAAAGGAAGTGTACAAGGTTTATCTGCACCAGAAACTGCAAATAATGCAGCTTGTTCAGGAGCTTTTGTACCCTTACTAACATTGGGCATACCAGGAAGCGGAACTACAGCAGTAATGCTGGGTGCATTATTGGGCTTTGGTATCCAACCCGGACCAAGATTATATGAAACCAATCCTGAAATATTTTGGTCTGTAATTATGTCAATGTATATAGGAATGGTAGTACTTCTTATTCTTAACCTGCCATTGATTCCTTATATAGCAAGAATTTTAGCTGTTCCAAGAACTTTTTTAATTCCTATGATTTTATTTTTTTCAGTAACGGGAATTTATTTAATGTCATTTAACAATTTTGATATTTTTTTAATGATTGGTATAGCTGTAGTAGCGACCATATTAAGACTTTATGATTTTCCTATGCCCCCTCTAATCTTAGCCTTCGTGTTGGGCGGTTTGATGGAAGAAAATTTAAGAAGATCACTTTTGATTAGCGATGGTTCTTGGTCATTTTTATGGGATAGACCCTTAACATTTTGCATCATGATTGTAATTATCCTGCTAGTAGGATGGCAAATCTACAATAGTCTTGTTAAAAAGAAATTATAGTCTTACGTATTTTTTTTTTTGATCTAAAGCCCAATCTTTTGGCCCGTTAATTGCAATAAAGATAAAACCACCTGCTAAACCAAAGTTTTTAAGCAGAGCAATCACCTGCATTTGATTTGTAAAATCTAAATGAAAAATTATTGCCGTGACCACACAAAAGATTGCTAAAAGTATAGCTGACAATTTAGTTTTGTAACCAACAATTATTAAAATTGGTAAAATAATTTCTAATATTATAGTTGGCCATAATAAAAAGCCAGGTACTCCATATCCTTCCATCCAAGATATAGTTCC
>CACKXA010000035.1 GCA_902604055.1 uncultured Pelagibacteraceae bacterium
ATCTGTCTTTTTGCAATTAGCGGTCTGGCTATTGATGTTCCCAATAAATAAACTCCTTCATAGACAGCATGTGCTCTAATCATTGGAAATACATAATCTTTAACAAATGTATTTTTTAGATTCTCTATTATAACTTTTTTGACACCTAATCTTTTGGCATTTCTAATAACTTTTTGCTTATTCATATTTTGACCAATGTCTGACGTGTAAGCGACTATTTCTGCTTTATAGTTTTCTTGAAGCCATTTTAAAATAATCGAAGTGTCAAGTCCGCCTGAGTAGGCTAAAACAATTTTTTTCATCTAACTACAAGTTTTTTTCGCAGTGTTGTATGCTTTGGTAAATCCCATCATCGAGTAGTGATCGGTTGTCTCTGCACCTTTTGTTGTTCTTGCTTTGATGATTAAATTTGTAGCTCTTTTCATAAGTTTAATAAAACTTCTTTCTTCTTGATCATCCAGTAACCATGCAAAATTTTTTTGAGAAAAAAAAGAATATTTTTTTTTCCCAGAGCTAGCAGTAACAGTCGATGATTTATAGTCATGTCCACTAGTCAAACTAACTTCATCTTTTATGCTTTCCGAAGGTCTGAAAGTTACAAATAGTTTTGATTGCTCTCTTTTAATTGCAGCTGGAGCTCTTTTAGTTGGAATAGTTTGAGCAAAACAAATTTTCCCCTTGTCAGTCTCTGCAGTAAAGCTCTCCCAGTTTTTATACTTTCCAGTAGATCTTGGAGTGTTAGCGCTTACACTAAAAGAAAATAAGATGAGGAAAATTAAAGTAAAAATTTTTTTAAATAACATAAATTTATTTTTATACTAAAAATTAGCTATTTCAATGGTTTGAATTAAGGAGCAGGATTTGGATTGTTATTATGTATAATATTGATCTTTTCTAACATTTCTTCGGTTAATTTAATATTGATGCTATCAATATTTTCTTTTAGCTGTTCCATCGTGGTAGCTCCAATAATATTACTTGTTACAAAAGGCCGTGAATTGACAAATGCCTGTGCAAGCTGAACCATCGTTATATTATTTTCATTAGCTAATTTATGGTATTCGTCATAAGCCTTCATCGCTAAGGGATTAATCATTCTCTCCCAACCTTTGAATAGAGTCATTCTAGCATTCTTAGGCATCTGACCTCCCCTATATTTTCCTGATAGAGCCCCGGAAGCTAAAGGATAATAAACTAGTAAACCACATTTTTCTCTTATAGAAATTTCTGACATACCTATCTCATAAGTTCTATTAACTAAACTATAAGGATTTTGAACTGACATCATTCTAGGTAAATTTTTGTTTTTAGAAATTTCTAAATATTTAGAAAGACCATAAGGAGTTTCATTTGACATCCCTATATATCTAATTTTTCCTTTTTTAATAAACTTTTCTAATGCCTGAAGAACACTCTCAAAATCACTCCATTCTTTTTCATCTTTATTGATTGAATACTCTCTTCTACCGAAAGTATTTGTTGATCTTTCAGGCCAATGTAATTGGTATAAGTCTATATAATCTGTTTTTAATCTTTTGAGACTTCCGTCAATAGCTTCACCAATCCCTTTTTCGTCAAAGCTATTTTTGCCGTCTCTAATCCAATTTAAACCTGGACCAGCAATTTTTGACGCTAAAATAATCTTTTCTCTATTTTTTCTTTTTTCAAACCAATTTCCAATCATTACCTCTGTTTTCCCGTATGACTCTGCAGTTGGTGGAACCGAATAAAGTTCTGCTGTATCAAAAAAATTAATTCCTTGATTGAGCGAATAATCCATCTGTTCAAAAGCATCTTTCTCAGAATTTTGAGTTCCCCAAGTCATAGTTCCAAGGCAAATTAAGCTAACATCTAGATTTGTATTCCCTAATTTTTTGAATTTCATAAAAATGTAATATTAATCGTTTTTTAAAGCAATTATTGCCTATTGAAAAGTTAATAAAAATTCATATATTGATGTCATGGAATTTAATAAACAATCAACTTCAGTAAAATCTTCTGCTTCAGAGGCTATAATCGATCAAGGTTTAAGAGCCTATATGTTAAAAGTTTATAATTATATGGCTTCAGGAGTATTACTAACTGGATTGATTGCTCTAGCATTCTTTAAAATGGCTGTAGTTTCAGAAGGCAGTCAAATTATAGGCTTAACTAACTTTGGAAATACTATTTATGCTTCAGGTTTAAAATGGGTAATCATGTTAGCTCCACTTGCAGTAGTTTTTTATATGAGTTTTGGAATTGCAAAAATGTCTGCAGCAAAAGCACAGACAACTTTTTGGATTTTCGCAGCTTTAATGGGTGCTTCACTCTCTTCTATTTTTCTAATTTATACAGGCGCAAGCATAACTAGAGTTTTCTTTATTACTGCAGGAACATTCGGAGCAATGAGTATTTATGGTTATACAACTAAAAAAGATCTTACAAAAATGGGTTCTTTTTTAATGATGGGTTTATTTGGTATCATAATCGCATCGATAGTAAATATTTTTATGAAATCTACTATGATGTATTTCGTAATTTCTATCATTGGTGTTTTGGTTTTTGTGGGTTTAACTGCTTATGATACTCAAAAAATTAAAAATATGTATTTAGCAAGCGATAGTGGTGAGCTAATGGGTAAAAAAGCAGTAATGGGCGCTTTAACACTTTATTTAGATTTCATTAATCTATTTATTATGCTTCTAAGACTTTTTGGTCAAAGAAGATAATTATTTTATTAATCTTAAATTATTCCAACTAGTTTTATCAATAAGCTGATTTAGATTTTCTGACTTTTTAAGAACATTTCCGTTCTTATCTTTTATTAGGAATTTTTCATTATAATAAGTAGGTTTCAGATTCTTTAATATTCTTAAAACTGGTTGGTCAGATGCTCTTTGATAGACGTCAAATGATATTTCTTTTGATCCTGAGGAAAAAGAATAATCTTTCCAAGTTCCATTCGAGACCATTTTTGCATACAAATTTAAGATACATTGAAGTTCTTTTTTAATAAAAAATTTTTCTTTTTCTTTTCTTAAATCATTATCAATGACTAGTTTTATATTTTTCATATTTTATGTTTATTTATCAGAGGTAACTGTATTGCAGTGAATATAAAAGTTAAAGGTAATATTCCCCAAACTTTAAAATTTACCCAAGTTGTTTCTGGCTGCGTGCGCCAAACTATTTCGTTTAAAATTGCTAAAAATATAAAAAAATAAGCCCATCTGTAGTTTAATTTACTCCATCCTAATTCGTCTAGTTGAAAAGCAGCTTTAAAAAAAAATTTAAGAAAATTCTTATTAAAAAAAATTTTTCCTCCAATTAAAATAACTGCAAAAATAATATTTATAATTGTAGGCTTCATGTACAAAAAAACTGGATTATTAAAGTATAATGTTAATCCTCCGAATAGAGAGATAACAATACCACCTACAAGAGGAACATAAGGTATTTTTTTTTCTAAAAAATAAATTGCAGCAACTGCAATGATTGTTGCAATAATAAGTGGCGGTATTGCCACACTAAGATTATTCCCACTCTTATAGTAGATTGTAAAAAAAATTAATAAAGGACCAAAATCAGCAATAAACTTTAAAAATGACTTATTCACATTTAATCTTTATCATATAATAAATTTTTAATAAATTAGATATTGATTTTAATAAAAAAGATATTAATTATTAGGTATGGCATCTAGCAATAATGCAAAATTTTCAATAGGTGAAGTTGTTAAACACAGGCACTTTGACTTTAGGGGTGTTATTTATGACGTAGACTTTGAATTTAATAATTCGGAAGAGTGGTATCAGTCTATACCAAAAGATGTAAGACCCAGAAAGGATCAACCTTTCTATCATCTATTAGCAGAAAGCAATGACGTAACTTATGAAGCTTATGTATCAGAGCAAAATTTATTATTAGATAAATCTAAGGAACCGGTCAAACATCCTTTAATAGAGGAAATTTTTTCAGGTAAAAAGGGCTCTAACTATTTTAAAATATCAAATTAAGCTAATTTAATACTGCCCAAAATTTAACATTTTTCACTCAAACCAATGACATAGATTAATATTAATCTTAAGTGTTCTCGCCTAATTGGGAATTAACTCATACTTCTTAACTCCCTCTCAAT
>CACKXA010000036.1 GCA_902604055.1 uncultured Pelagibacteraceae bacterium
CCGTAGGACGCTGGCTGAAAATTAGAAGACAAAGGATCTAGTCGATCAAAGATGGTTACAGGAATGCCTTTTTTAATTAGCTGCAATCCAATACACACTCCTTGAATACCTGCACCCACTACTCCTACAGATTTACATTTATATTTTTCCATAGAGAATTTATAATGGAAACTTAAAAGATTTTGTAGTGCGGTAGATTAGGCTAAAACTTCTGAATCTTTGTTTACTACAGTCTCAGAACCTGAGGATTCGTTGGATTTTTTTTCATCTTTAGATTTGCTAAACAAAAAATCGGTTGTAAGTTTTGATTTTGACCCTTGTGTTTTTTTGATGTAGCCGTCAATATCAGCCCCATTTTCAGTTTTTAAATTATTTGAAAACTCAATATCACCTTTGACAGTTCCCGTACTGCCGATTATTACGTCATCGCCCATAATTTTCCCATCCATATGACCATGAATTTCAACTCTATCACCTTCTATAGATCCTGTGATTGAGCCAGTTTCTCTAATTACTATTTCTTTTGATATGACAGGTCCTTTGATAAGACCAGCAACATCTATAGCCCCAGAACTATTAATTGTTCCTTCAATGCTTACTGTCTCACTTATTAAAGATCTTTCTGAGTCTCTTAGTTTATTTTTTTTATCACCAAACATAAAATTTTTTTATATAATTTAATCATCTATCAGTATTATTAACAAGCCTTTTTTAAAAATAATTTTGACCATTATAGGTCTTTTTTTTTAATTAACTGGAATGTCTTTGTGAACTTTACAAGACATTGCTATACCTAAACCGAGCATAATTGCCATCATAGAGGAACCACCGTAAGACATAATTGGCAACGGAGAACCAACAATAGGCAATAAACCTAACACCATTCCCATATTTACGACAACGTAAATAAAAAAAGCTGTGGCGAAACTATAACAATAAAGTTTACCAAAATTACTTCTTGTAATGTTTCCAATCTTTATTATTCTAAAAATGATTATTCCATAGAGAAACAATATTAATAAAGACCCAAAAAAACCAAATTCTTCAGAAAATAAGGTAAATATAAAATCTGTATGTTTTTCTGGTAAGTAATCCAAATAACTTTGTGATCCATTTAAGAAACCTTTTCCAAATAAACCCCCAGATCCAATAGCTATCTTAGACTGAATTATTTGGTAACCAGCACCAAGAGGGTCTTTTTCAGGATTTAAAAAAGTCAAAATTCTAGCTTTTTGGTATGGTTTTAAAAAAGAAATAGCAATAGGCAGCAACGAGATAAATACAATAGAAGAATAAGCAAAGAATTTTGCTCTCACTCCTGCCAACCATGCTACAACTACACCTCCTGCTGCAATTAAAAGAGCTGTTCCTAAATCGGGTTGCATTATAACTAAAAGAACTGGTGCAATCAAAACAACAATGGGTAAAAATAAATATCTAAGTCTATTAATATTTTCTATAGAAATACGATGATAATATTTTGCTAAAAACAGTATTAGTCCTACTTTCATTAATTCTGAGGGTTGAAGATTCATAAAATAAAAGTTTAACCATCTCTGTGAACCTGAAGAAGTCAAACCAAAGTATTTAACCCCTAGGAGTAGAATAAAAAAGATGGCATAAATTAAGTAACTAGTGCTGTGCCAAAATCTTATTTGAACAAAAGATAAAATAAAAAACATGATAAAAAAAACAAAAAATCTCAAAATATGGCTTTCTGTATGATACTTAAATTCTCCTCCATCAGTAGAATACATAGCAAACATGCTTGTAATACCTAAAATTAAAATAGAAATAACTAAAATATAATCAATAGATAGAAGTTTATCTCTAAAAGATAAAGATGACTGTATTGATCTTGGTTGAAACATTAAATAGATTCTCCTAATAAATTATTTGTAGATTGTCTTAAATCATGTCTTTCTAAAACTTTTTTTATCACTTTTTTTGCTATAGGTGCTGCTGCTTTGCTGCCTGATCCTCCATGTTCGACTACAACACTAATGGCATATTTTGGATCACTGACTGGGGCATATGCTATAAATAAAGCGTGATCTCTATCTTTATAATCTAAATTTTCTTGTTTAACTTCTGCTTCCCTTTGGGCTTCAGTAAATCTTTTTATTTGAGATGAGCCCGTTTTACCAGCAAAAGTAAATTTTTTATTCTCTAACCTTGACCTATAAGAAGTACCTCCTGGTTCATTCGATGATGAATACATCGCGTCTTTTATAATTTTAATATTTTCTTGATTTTTAAACAAAGGTTTTAAGTCAAAATTTGAAACTAATAGATCTTGGGGTAAAGGCTGGCCTGGATTTTCGTTTTTAAAATTTAAATATTCTTTTAAATTATTTTTTGTTTTATCAAATATAATTCTTGGCTTAATTTCAAAACCTCCATTAGCAATTTGTGCTGTCATTAAGCAAAGTTGAATAGGTGTGCTTTGAAAATAACCCTGTCCAATACCAGAGTGTAATGTTTCTCCTAGATACCAATTTTTACCTATATATTTTTTTTTCCAACTTGTGCTTGGAACAACACCTGAGCGTTCTTCAGAAAAATCTTGTAAAACTTTTTTTCCTAGACCAAATTTTTTTGCAGTTTCTGATAATCGATCTACGCCTAATTTTCTTGCAACTTCGTAAAAATATACATCACATGATCTTTTTATTGCTGATCTCATATTCATTATCCCATGACCCTTTTTTTTCCAGCAGTGAAACTTCTCGCCAAATAATTCGATTTTACCAGTACACTGAACTGTTTTTAAAGGTCGTATAATTTTATTTTCTAAAGCGCTCAATGCTACAAGAGTTTTTATGGTAGAACCTGGAGGATATAATCCTGAAATAGCCTTATTAATTAGTGGTTTTTTTCCATCATTAATTAAATTATTCCAATACTTCTGTCCGACCCCGTGTACAAAAGCGTTTGGATCGTAAGACGGTGAAGAAACTAGGGATATAATATCTCCGTTATAAATATCCATCACACAAACTGACGCTGCTTTATCTTTTAATATCTCAGAAGTAAATTTTTGTACTTCCAAATCTAGCGTAGTTTTAAAACTTTTTCCTGCTTTTCCTGGATCTACTTTAATTTGTTTAATTCTTTTTCCAAATGCATTGACTTCATATCTTTGGAATCCAACCTCTCCTATAATATCTTCATCTAGTCTTTTTTCTAGGCCCGTTTTACCAACAACCATGCCTGGAACTGACATTTCTTTTAAATATGATTTATTTTTCAAGTCCTTAGCGCTTATTTGAGAAACATATCCTAAAACATGTGCTGAAGAATTATCTTGATATACTCTAGCAACAGATACAATAGGTTCTACCCCCTGTAATTCATTCAAAAATAAATTTACTCTTGAAAATTCAGACCAATTTAAATTATCAGAAATAATAATAGGTTCCCAAGGTTTTTGCTTGGCTATTTTTCTTTTTAAAGAAAATATTCTTTTGTCACTTAAATTTAATATACCTTTTAATCTAAAGAAAACTTCTTCAATACTTTGTGTATTTTCTGGAATTAAATGTATCTGATAAACTTGCTTATTCGAGGCAATATCAGTGCCAAAAAAATCTTTTATGACTCCTCTTTCGGGTGCAAGCTTCCATTCTCTAAATCTATTTTTATCTGATAGGGTTTTATACTTTTTACTTTCGTTTATTTGAAGAGAGATTAATCTGCCTAATACTCCAGTTATAACTATAGCTTTAGCAGTGGCCAATAGAAACATTCTTCTACTTATTAGCTTTGATTTTATGAATGTGTTCCCAGAACCTGAGTTAAGCATTTTTGCCTGACATTATAATTGCATTATAATAAGAAAAAATAAACCAAAAAAATGGAAAGAATATTAATGTAAAAAATGTATTATAGGATATTTCTGTAATGCTTATTTGTATATCTGAAAAATTAGAAATTAAGATATAAAAAGTTATATTTGAAAAAAATATTGCTATAAAAAAAGTGAACATATCAGTAGTTATTCTTATATTTACTGTCATATTTTTTACATAAGTAGCCACTAATGATACGACCAAGTATGATAAAGAGC
>CACKXA010000037.1 GCA_902604055.1 uncultured Pelagibacteraceae bacterium
CACATTTGTACTTTTTTTAACCCAACTGTTAGATATATTTTTTAATTTGTAAGCTGTATCTATCCCGTTTTTTATATATAATTTAGACAGCTGTTTGCCAACTCCCCAAATGTCAGAAATATTAAAATCTTTTAATTTTTGATCAATATTTTCTTTAAGATAAATAACTCCAGTTTTGTTTTTTTTTGCTATATGATTAGCAACTTTACTTAAAGTTTTTGTGTTAGAAATTCCAATGCTTGTTGGTATACCTGTCCATCTTAAAATTCTTTTTCTTATCTTTTTTGCGTAATTCTCTACATCTTTTTCATCTATATGTGATAAATCGACAAATGCTTCATCTATTGAATAAATTTCAATCTTATCTGAAAAAGACTTCAAAGTTTTCATTACTCTTCTAGAAATATCTCCGTATAATGCATAATTTGAGGAAAAAATATAAACGCCGTTTTTTTTAACAAGTTCTTTAACTTTAAAATATGGTTCTCCCATCTTTATTCCAATTTGTTTTGCTTCTGTGGATCTTGAAATAACACATCCGTCATTATTGGATAGAACAACAACAGGTTTCTTTTCTATTTTTGGATTAAATAGTCTTTCACACGAAACATAAAATGAATTGCAATCTATTAAGGCAACTTTATTCTTTTTACTGCTGTTTGTGTATGACATAAGTTACTACTCCCCAAACTACTATTTCTGGATTTTCTGCAAGACTGATCTTATCTAATATATTTTTTGATCCTGAAGTAAGATAACTAGCTTCTTTTTCCTTGACCAAAGTTTTTACTACTAACTCCTCATTCACGTTAGCTATTACAGTTGAAAAATTTCTTGGATTTATACTCTTATCCACTATCAACAAGTCTCCATCGTAGATTCCAACTTTAACCATAGATTTTCCTTGTACTCTTATTATAAACGTTGCTGGAGCATTTGTTATTAAATGTGAGTTTAGATCAATGTCATCTTCAATATAATCGGTTGCTGGGGACGGGAAACCAGCTCCCACTTTGTGTAAATAAAAAGGTATTGTCAGCTTCATAAATGTTCTTATTTTGTTCTTTATAGATGATAAGCAACCCTTTCGTCAAGTCTTTAATTTTAGCTATCAAAGTGGGTCAAATTGCAATTCGATAAAAGGAATTACATTAGATAAGAAAGAATTATGATTAAAAAAATATTTTCAATTTTATTACTATTATTCTTCACTACAAACATTCACGCGGAGTCTAAATTAGATACAATCAAAAAAAATGGCGAACTAAGAGTTGGAACTACAGGTGATTGGGATCCAATGTCTATGAAAGATCCAGCGACCAATAAATATAAAGGATTTGATATAGATGTAATGAATGAATTGGCAAAAGACTTAGGAGTTAAAATTAAATTTGTTCCTGCAGAGTGGAAAACTATTGTCGCAGGAATAACAGCTGACAGATATGATATTTCTACTAGTGTAACTAAAACTCCTAAAAGAGCTGAAGTAGCAGGTTTCACAGAAACATATTATAAATATGGAACTGTTCCCTTAGTTCTTAAGAAAAATCTTAAAAAATTTCCAACGTGGGAGTCATTAAATAATTCTAATGTAACAATAGCTACAACATTAGGCACTTCTCAAGAGGAAAAAGCTAAAGAATTTTTTCCTAAATCTAAACTTCAATCTGTAGAAGCTCCTGCTAGAGACTTTCAAGAAGTACTTGCAGGTAGAGCTGACGGAAATATTACAAGTTCAACAGAAGCTAATAAATTAATAATAAAATATCCTCAGTTGGTAATTGTGCCAGATGGAGAAAAAAACCCAGCTTTTCTAGCTATGATGGTTCCAAAAGGTGACAATAAATGGAACGATTATGTGAGTAATTGGATCAAAAAGAAACAAGCTAATGGATTTTTCAAAACATTGCTTGGTAAATATAATTTAAAAAGCCTGTAATTTAAGTTTAAATAACCTCTATTTGGAAATATAGTCTGCTTGTGAGGTTTTTAAAATTTACATTATTACTTTTTTTATTACAGGGATGTAGTTCTAACTATGAATGGGGGTGGTACATTCTTAGTCCTGATAATGTTGAGGGATTAACGAATCTTAAATTCTTAATTAGCGGAATAACAACTACAATCTATATTTCAATTATATCTATTATTTTAGCAATGTTAATTGGTTTAATAGTTGCATTGCCATCTCTATCTAATAATAAATTTCTAAGTTATTTCAATATAGCTTATGTCGAAATTGTTAGAGCTATCCCTTTGCTAGTATTGATTCTTTGGATTTATTATGGTCTACCAATAATGTTGGGTATTAGCTTCTCACCTTTCGTGTCAGGCATTATTGCTTTAACAATAAGTGAAAGTGCTTTTCAAGCAGAAATTTTCAGAGCAGGAATTAATTCTATCGCTAAAGGACAACACGAAGTATCAGAGTCACTAGGGATGGATTTTTGGAAAAAAATGAGATTTGTAATTTTGCCTCAAGCAATTAAAGTAGTGCTACCTGCTATGGGTAATCAATTTGTTTATGTTCTTAAGATGTCGTCTTTAGTATCAATCATCGGTATAGCGGATTTAACTAGAAAAGCTAATGAGCTTGTTACTACCACTTATAGACCCCTTGAAATTTATACTTTCTTAATTTTAGAATACTTAATCTTAATTCTTGTAGTTTCATATTTTGTAAGGAAGTTGGAAAATAAATTAAAATACAAATAATCTCTTAAAAGAAATTTTAAATACTTTTTTTAAAAAGAAAGGGACAAATGCTAAAACGACTAGTCCCATCATCCAATTAGTAATCATTATTGTATAAAATATATCTTGGTATTCTCCATTTTTTATATTTATTACGTACCACAACGACAAAAAAGGTATTAAAGTAAGTCTAAGAATAGTCATATACAGACTATATGTTGGTTTTTTTAACGCTTGAAATAATGCAGAAGTTATAAAAAAAACTGGGTAAACAGGCCCTATCAAAGCTGCAACTTGAAGATAAAGAGCTCCACTTTGGATTACTTGTGGATCACTAGTAAAGAAAGATATTATCAACTCTGAGGTTAAATAAATAAAAATACCAGCTAGAATCATAAAACCTGAACCAAATATTAAGGCTTTCCCATAAACTTCTTTAACTCTGAAATGTAATTTTGCTCCAAAGTTTTGTCCAGCAATTGATAAAACAGCAGTATTTAATCCTATTACTGGTAATAATAATACTTGTTCTATTCTTACAGCTGTTCCATATCCTGCTGTAGCTAATTCACCAAATTGACCTACAAAATAAAAAATATTAAATACACCAAACATTATCATTAACATAGTAAACATAATTGGAACTGATTGTTTAAAAAGTGTATTAATAAAATCTACTTTTGGTGTAAAACATTCGAGGTATAAAAACTTTTTTAATTTGCAACAATAAACTTTATTAGCTAAATATATTAACCCA
>CACKXA010000038.1 GCA_902604055.1 uncultured Pelagibacteraceae bacterium
TCTTTCAGAAATTCTTGTTAATGAACTAAAAAAAATTGGTTTAGGAGATTGTCGTATTGAAGGCAGAGAAAGCAATGATTGGAAATTAGTTGATACAAATGACATTATAATTCATATTTTTCATCCAGAAAAAAGAGAGTTTTATGATTTAGAAAAAATGTGGTCAGAGGAAATTCCTATGGAAAAGGCAATGATATGAAAAAAATTATATTTTTATCATTCTTCTTTATAAATATTTATTACGCAAAATCGTTTTCAACTAATGAACTTTATGAGAAAATAGATCTTTTTGGAGAGGTAATTGAAAAAATTCAAAAAGATTATGTCGATGACGTCAATCAATCTAAAATGATGGAGTCAGCAATAAATGGGGTGCTTCAATCATTAGATCCATATTCTGCATATATGAGTCCAGAGCTGTTTAAGGAAATGCAAACGGACACTAGAGGTGAATTTGGAGGTCTTGGTATTGAGATTGGAATGGAGTCAGGCGTAGTAAAAGTTATATCGCCAATCGATGATACTCCCGCTGAAAAAGCTGGTATTAAAGCAGGAGACTATATAGTTAAAATTGGTGAGACACAGGTTCAAGGAAAATCTTTAATGGAAGCAGTAAAACTTATGCGGGGACCGGTGGGTACTTCAATAGATTTAACAATAAGAAGAAAAGGAGTAAAGAAACCTTTAGAATTTGAGATTACGAGACGAATAATTGAAATTAAATCAGTAGATTCGGAAATATTAGGTAAGAAAAAAAACTTAGGTTACATCAGAATTAAATCATTTAATGAAAATAGCGATAAACAGATACTCGAAATTATAAAAAAATATGAAAAAAATAAAAAAATTGAAGGTTATATTTTGGACTTAAGAAACAATCCTGGTGGTTTACTAACTCAAGCTATTAATATTACTGATTTTTTTTTAGATGAAGGTGAAATAGTATCTACTAAGGGTCGTAAAACATCTGAAACAAGAAAATTTTTTGCCAGAAAAGGAGATGAAGTTGAGGGTAAACCAATAATAGTTCTGATAAATAATGGTTCTGCATCTGCATCAGAAATATTCGCTGGTGCTCTTAAAGATCATAAAAGAGCAATTATTTTAGGCGAAAACTCTTATGGTAAAGGTTCAGTCCAGTCAATTATTCCTTTGCGTAATGGAGGAGGAATGAGACTCACGATTTCTAAATATTATTTACCTTCAGGTGATTCAATATCAGAAGTTGGAGTTACTCCAGATATTGTTGTAGAAGAGATAGAAAGTAATTTTAAAATTAGCACAGACAATGACAATCAATTGAATTATGCTTTAAAATTATTTAATTCATAATAATGATTAAAAAAAAGCTACCTCTAAGAATAGGTGTGGGGGCAATCGTTTTAAATAATAAAAATAAAGTGTTCGTCGGTAAACGTAAAGATAATCCAGTTGATAAATGGCAGATGCCTCAAGGCGGTGTTGACAAAAACGAAAGCTTCTTAGATGCTATGAAAAGAGAACTGTACGAGGAAACAAGTATTCACAATATTGAAATTATCGAAGAAATTAAAGATTGGTTTGAATATGAATTACCAAAAAATCTTCTGGGTATAATTTGGAAAGGTAAATTTAGAGGCCAAAAGCAAAAATGGTTTATTGTAAGATTCATAGGAGATGAAAATGAAATAAATTTAAAAACCAAACATCCAGAATTTATAGAATGGAAATGGATAAATCTGGATGACCTGCCTCACGTAGTTGTCGACTTTAAAAAAGAACTTTATAAAAAAATTTTAATTGGGCTTAAAAAATTTACTTTCTAAGTTCTTTAAGTGTTCCAATTTTATAAGACAATAAATATTTATCTTTATCGCTAAGATCTGATTTATCCATATTTTCTTCTGCGCTCTTAATTGATTTTTCAATAAAAGTAGCTTCTATATCATCAATAGTCTTAACAGTAGTAGTCAAAATTAGAAGATTATTTTTTGAAAACTCTACTGTTCCCTCTTCAGCATAAAATTTTTGTACTTCGTCGCTTTTAATCGTAATTAAACCAGGTCTTAAAAAAGTAATTAATGGTATATGATCTTTAAGTATTCCCATTTCACCTTCGTAAGATGGAATTATTACTTCACTGGCTTCCGATTTTAATAAAGATCTATCTGGTGTTATTATCTCAACTATGAATTTTTCTTGCATCTTTCGTAAATCATTTGGTTTCTTTAGTTAGTTTTTCTGCTTTTTCTATCACTTCTTCAATTCCTCCAACCATATAAAAGGCTGACTCTGGTAGATGGTCATATTCACCTTTGCAAATAGCATCGAAGCCTTTAATTGTTGAATCTAAATCAACTAATTTTCCAGGAGATCCAGTAAAAACTTCTGCTACGAAAAAAGGCTGAGACAAAAATCTTTGTATTTTTCTGGCTCTGGCAACTGTCAGTTTGTCCTCTTCAGAAAGCTCATCCATTCCCAAAATAGCTATAATATCTTGTAAAGACTTATAAGCTTGTAAAATTCTTTGAACGTCTCTCGCTACTCTATAATGTTCTTCTCCTACTACTCTTGGATCTAATATTCTAGAAGTTGAATCTAAAGGGTCAACAGCTGGGTAGATACCTATTTCTGCAATTTGTCTTGATAGCACCGTAGTTGCATCTAAATGTGAAAAAGATGTAGCAGGTGCGGGGTCGGTTAAGTCATCAGCAGGAACATAAATTGCTTGCACAGAAGTAATAGAACCTTTATCTGTTGATGTAATTCTTTCCTGAAGA
>CACKXA010000039.1 GCA_902604055.1 uncultured Pelagibacteraceae bacterium
TTGATCTTACAACTGGTATTTAGATATGACTTTGAAAACATTTAAACCTTATACTAAATCTACCAGAGGCACTGTCATCGTAGATAAAAGTAGTTTATGGAAGGGCTCATCTTATAAACCTTTAACAAAGGGGCAAAACTTTACTGGTGGTAGAAATAATTATGGAAGAATTACCTCAAGACACATAGGCGGTGGAGCTAAACACAAATTCAGAATTATAGATTTTTTCAGAAAAAAGAAAAATATTTCTGCAACAGTAGATAGAATAGAATATGATCCAAATAGAACAGCTTATATTGCTTTGATTACTTATGAAGATAAGGAAAAATCTTATATTATTTGTCCTCAAGGATTAAAACCTGGTGATAAAATTAATTCGGGTAAAAACGTAGAAATTAAAATAGGAAATTCCCTAGAACTTAAGGAAATACCTCCAGGGACTTCAATACATAATGTTGAATTGATACCGGGTAATGGCGGAAAACTAGCTAGATCAGCTGGAGCTTCGATAACCTTATCAGGATATGATGGGGATTATGCAATTCTAAAATTATCTTCAGGAGAAACAAGAAAAGTTAATAGCTCCTGCACTGCTACTATTGGAGTTGTATCTAACCCCGATCAAAAAAATATTAAAATAGGTAAAGCTGGAAGAAATAGATGGAGAGGAAAGAGACCTCAAACGAGAGGTGTTGCAATGAATCCTGTTGATCATCCTCATGGAGGTGGTGAAGGTAAAACGTCTGGAGGAAGAAGTCCCGTTTCACCTTGGGGTCAATCAGCTAAAGGTTTAAAAACAAGAAGACCAAAAAGAAGCGACAAATTAATTATAACAAGAAGAAGGAAAAGAAAATAAATGACTAGATCTATTTGGAAAGGACCATTTGTACACCCAAGTTTACTAAAAAAAATAGATAAACTTAAAGATACACCGAATAAAAAGCCAATTAAAACTTGGTCAAGACATTCTACAATCATACCAGACTTTGTGGGGCATAGTTTTATGATACACAATGGGAAAAATTTTATTCCTATAACAATTTCTGAAGAAATGGTTGGTCATAAGCTAGGGGAGTTTGCTCCCACAAGAACATTTAAAGGTCATACACCTGCTGATAAAAAAGCAGCAGCAACTGCAACAGCAGCACCAGCTGCGGCAAAACCTGGAGCTAAAGATGCAAAAAAATAGTTTAACGGTTAAAGCAATAAACAAAAATGTAAGATCGAGCCCTAGAAAGCTGGCTTTGGTGTTAAATTATATAAAAGGAAAAAAAGCTGATGTCGCGCTAAGAGATTTAGATTTTACAAGAAAAAGAATAGCTAAAGATGTAAGCAAAACTGTTAAGTCTGCCATTTCTAATGCTGAGAATAATCATCAATATGATATTGACAGTTTATTTGTAAAAGAAGCATACGTCGGAAAATCTCTAGTAATGAAAAGATTTAGACCTAGAGCAAAAGGCAGAGCTAGTCCAATAAAAAAACCATTTAGTAGAATTACAATAATACTTGAAGAAAAAAAGAAAAAAAAGGACAATAAATAATGGGACAAAAAATTAATCCAATAGGCTTAAGACTGGGTATCAATAGAGGTTGGGACTCAACTTGGTTTGCTAAAAAGAAAGATTTTGGAAGATATTTGATTGAAGATTTCAAAATACGAAACTATATAAAAAAAAATATTGTTAATTCTGGAGTTTCTGA
Organism: uncultured Pelagibacteraceae bacterium; assembly: GCA_902604055.1. Taxonomy (GTDB): domain Bacteria; phylum Pseudomonadota; class Alphaproteobacteria; order Pelagibacterales; family Pelagibacteraceae; genus Pelagilacustribacter. The sequence continues at coordinate 1,705 of CACKXA010000039.1, forward strand.
GATTATTATAGAAAGATCTTCAAAAAAATGCACAGTTTCAATACATACTTCTAGGCCAGGTTTTGTAATTGGAAAAAAAGGCGCTGATATTGAAAAAATAAAGAAAAGTATTATGAAAATTACTCATGCAGATGTAAATGTAAATATCAAAGAAATTAAAAAACCTGAGTTAAACTCAAACTTAGTAGCAGAAAATATTGCTCAACAACTTGTTAAAAGAATAGCGTACAGAAGGGCTATGAAAAGAGCAATGCAATCAGCAATGAGATTAAACGCTAAAGGAATAAAAGTTATGTTGAGTGGTAGACTTGCAGGAAATGAAATAGCACGTACAGAATGGCTAAGAGAAGGAAGTATCCCTTCTCATACTTTGAGAGCAGATATAGACTATGGTTTTGCAGAAGCCTTAACCACTTATGGAATAATTGGAGTTAAAGTTTGGATCTATAAAGGTGAGCTAATGGCTCAAGATGTTGAAAAAGAAAAAAAAGAAAGGGTTAAAAATGCTACAGCCAGTAAGAACTAAATATAGGAAAGCATTTAAAGGAAGAATTCATGGAAAAGCATCCAGGGCGGTAAAATTAAACTACGGGCAATTTGGCCTTAAAGCAATGGAACCAGAAAGAATAATTGGTAAACAAATTGAAGCTGCTAGAGTTGCTTTAACAAGGTACATGAAAAGAACAGGAAAAGTCTGGACTAGAATTTTCCCAAATATTCCTGTTTCCAAAAAACCAACAGAAGTTAGAATGGGTAAAGGAAAAGGTTCCCCGGAGTATTACGCATGTAGAGTTAAACCTGGACGAATAATTTTTGAAGTTGATGGTGTATCAGAAGAAGTGGCAAAAATTGCACTTTACAAAGCTTCAGCAAAA
>CACKXA010000040.1 GCA_902604055.1 uncultured Pelagibacteraceae bacterium
TTAATACCATTTAGATTGTTAATTAGTAAAATAAAAGATATGTCTGATAATTCTTTAATAGCTCGTAACTAGTGAAGGGTTTTTTTATTTTTCTTTACAAAAAGATCTGTTAATTGATTTATCATCACGTCCCCTAAATCTTGAACATCTGTAATTTTAATCGCTTGGTCGTAATATCTTGTTACATCGTGGCCTATTCCTATAGCTAAAAGCTCAATATTTTTTTTGTTTTCAATCCATTTAACAATATTTTTTAAGTTTGTTTCTAGATAATCACTTGAATTTGTAGATAACGTTGAGTCGTCAACAGGAGCGCCATCTGAAATTACCATTAAAATTTTTCTCTCTTCCTTTCTTTTAGACATTTTATTATAAGCCCATTTTAGGGCCTCTCCATCGATATTTTCTTTTAACAATCCTTCCTTTAACATCAGCCCCATATTATTCTTCCCCTGCCTCCAGGGAGTATCTGCGGATTTATAAATAATATGTCTTAAATCATTTAATCGACCAGGTAAATTTGGTTTATCATTTTTCATCCATTTTTCTCTAGATGAGCCACCTTTCCAATGTTTAGTAGTAAATCCAAGTATTTCAACTTTAACAGAACAACGCTCTAATGTTCTTGCAAGTATATCTGCACAGATAGCAGCTACTGAAATAGGTTTACCACGCATTGATCCAGAATTATCAATCAAGATTGTTACTAAAGTATCTTTAAACTCTATATCCTTTTCCTTTTTAAAAGATAAAGAGTTAAAGGGATCCATTATTATTCTTGGTAATTTAGATGTATCCAATAAACCCTCTTCCAAATCAAAATTCCAAGATCTATTCTGTTTAGCTAATAATTTTCTTTGAAGTTTATTTGCAAGCTTGGAAATAAAATTTTTAAGTTGCAACAATTGTTGATCTAGATTTTTTCTCAATCTACTTAATTCTTCTTCAGTTTCTAAATCCTCAGCTTTTATGATTTCATCAAACTCTTCAGTGTAAGTTCTATATTTTATATTCTTGAAATTATTCTTTATATTTTTTCTAAGTTCAGACTTAGACTTATCTTCTATTTCTATTTCTTCCTCATTTTGATCTGAGTCTTTTGTTTGATTTTCTAAATCGGGAACACCAGAGTCGATAGACATTTCTTGTTGATCGTTTTCTTTTGATTTTTGATCCTGTTTTTCTGGATTTCTTGGCTTGTCATCTTGAGTTTCTTCATTTTTATCTCTTTCTTCTTGATCGTTGACCTCGTCCAAACTCATGTTTGCTATAAGATCTGATACAAGAGAATTAAATTTTGCTTGATCATTTGCAAGCTTGGTTAATTGACCAATCTTGTCTTTAAATTTCTCTTCTAGATCTTTTTTATAAGTTTTTAATTTTTTTTCTAAATCCTTAGTATTTTTAGTGTTTAAAAACTTTACTCTAAGGTAGTTTTCAAAAGACTCTATTATCTTATCTTCACTATTTTTAAGGTCTAAAGAATTAACCCTTTTTTGGTAGTATTTATCAATATTATTTTTAACGCCTTTAAACTGTTCTGACCCTAGCTTTTCAAATCTAATTTTCTCAGCTACTTCGTATAACTTTTTTGAAATATTTCCTTCAGGTTCAAAAGATTTATAAGTTTTTTTATTACTAAATCTAATTTTCAAAGACTCTGAGTCAGCCAGAGCTCTTATTTGATCATAATTAAATTTGTCGTTTAATCGTTCTATTTCTGGCAGCCTAATAGATATTTTTTCTGTCTTTAAATTTTGATTACCAAAAGAGACTTCAACATTTTCAGAATTTGATAGAGATTTTACAGTAGATCCAATTGCAGTTTTAAAGTTTTCTAATTTTTCAGTTTTTTTTTCCACTTCTATAATGAAATATTTATTGATGATTCAGGAAGGTCTTCCCCAAAACATCTTTGGTAGTACTCTGAGATAATTTTCTTTTCTAATTCATCACACTTATTCAGAAAGGTAACTCTAAATGCGTATCCTTTATCATTAAAAATAGATGTGTTTTCAGCCCAATGCATCACTGTTCTAGGACTCATAACCGTAGAAATATCTCCGTTCATAAAACCTTTTCTTGAAAGATCAGCAACTTTAATCATATTTGATATGATTTCTTTTCCTTCTTTGTTATTAAATTTTTTATTTTTGGCTAAAATAATCTCTTGTTCTTTTTCAAAAGGCAAGTAGTTAAGAGTTGAAACAATATTCCATCTATCCATTTGACCCTGATTTATCTGTTGAGTTCCGTGGTATAAACCAGTTGTATCTCCTAAACCAACTGTATTAGTTGTAGCAAATATTCTAAAAAAATCGTGTTGCTCTATAACTTTGTTTTTATCTAAAAGAGTGAAGTTTCCTTCACTTTCTAAAATTCTTTGAATTACAAACATTACGTCTGGCCTTCCAGCATCATATTCATCAAATACTAGTGCTACAGGATTTTGTATTGACCAAGGTAAAACTCCCTCTTTAAATTCTGTAACTTGTTTTCCGTCTTTTAGCACTATGGCGTCTTTACCAATTAGATCAATT
>CACKXA010000041.1 GCA_902604055.1 uncultured Pelagibacteraceae bacterium
TAGTTTAAAAAACGCTATTCAGATAGCAAACAATATTTCTTCAAATTTAAACATTCAAATTTTTGAGAAACAAGAATTATTGGAAATTTTAGACTTAAAGAAAAGATTAGAAAAAATTCATTCTATTATTGAAAAAGAAACGAGTGTGCTTTCAGTTGAAAAGAAGATTAGAGGAAGAGTAAAAAATCAAATGGAAAAAACTCAAAGAGAATATTATTTAAACGAGCAATTGAAAGCCATTCAGAAAGAACTTGGAGAAATTGATGAGGGAAAGGATGAATTAACTAATATTTCAAAAGCTATTTCCAATGCCAAAATGCCAAAGTTGGCTAAAGAAAAATGTTTATCTGAACTAAAAAAATTAAAATCCATGAGCCCTATGTCTGCTGAAGCAACAGTTGTTAGAAATTATCTTGATTGGATGACAGAACTACCATGGTCTAATAAATCAAAAATAAATACTGATTTAAAAAATGCACAAAAAATACTAGATGAAGATCATTATGGTTTAGAAAAAGTTAAAGAAAGAATAATTGAATTTTTAGCCGTTCAAAAAAGAATTCAAAAAATGAAAGGACCTATTTTATGTTTAGTAGGACCTCCAGGAGTAGGAAAAACATCTTTAGGAAAATCAATTGCTAAAGCAACTAATAGAAAATTTATAAGAATTTCTCTTGGAGGAATTAGAGATGAAGCAGAAATAAGAGGTCACAGAAGAACGTATATTGGATCTCTTCCAGGAAAAATAATTCAAATGATGAAAAAGGCTGGAACCAAAAACCCACTTTTTTTATTAGACGAGATAGACAAAGTTGGAAATGATTACAGAGGTGATCCTTCTTCTGCGTTACTTGAAGCACTTGATCCTGAACAGAATAAAGAATTTAATGATCATTATTTAGAAGTAGATTACGATTTATCTGATGTAATGTTTGTTACAACGGCAAATACTTTAAATATATTACCTCCACTACTCGATAGAATGGAAGTAATAAGACTTTCAGGATACACGGAAGATGAAAAAGTAAATATTTCCCAAAAGTTTTTGATACCTAAGCAAAGTGAAAACAACGGTTTAAAAAAAGAAGAGTGGAATATAGACGAAAAGGTTAATAGAAAGATTATAAGAGATTATACTAGAGAGTCAGGAGTTAGAAATTTAGAAAGAGAAATATCAAAAATTGCACGAAAACTTGTTAAGAAAATAGACAACAACGAAAAAATTAACAATCCCATAAAAGAAAACGATATGAAAGATCTTTTGGGAGTTCAAAAGTTTAACTATGGAGAAATTGAGTCAGAGAACAGAATAGGAGTAGTTACAGGTCTCGCTTGGACAGAGGTTGGAGGAGAGATTTTAAAAATAGAGTCTGCTATAATGCCTGGTAAGGGTAAAATGCAAATTACAGGTAAACTAGGTGACGTAATGCAAGAGTCAGTTAAAGCTGCAAAATCATACATCAGATCAAAGAGTTTAGATTTTGGAATTATACCTCCTATTTTTGATAAAAAAGATTTTCACATTCACGTCCCGGAGGGAGCCACTCCAAAAGATGGACCTTCAGCTGGTATTGGGATGGTTACATCTATCATTTCTGCTATCACTGAGATACCAGTAGATAAAAAAGTAGCTATGACTGGAGAGATAACTTTAAGAGGTATTGTACTTCCTATAGGAGGCTTAAAGGAAAAATTGCTAGCAGCTCACAGAGCTGGGATAAAAAAAGTTTTAATACCTCTAGAAAATAAAAAGGATTTAATAGAAGTTCCTAAAACAATTCTTGAAACTATGGAAATTATACCAGTTAAAAATGTAGATGAAGTCCTTAAAGTTGCTTTGACAAAACCTTTAAAAAGAGTCGAGTGGGTAGAGGTAGATCAAATAACTAAAAAAGATAAAACTAAAAAAGAAGAATTAAGCACTCATTAATTTTTTTTAATCAAACCAATTTCTATACTTCTCTAAATTTGAAACAATATAGTCAGGTAAAATATTATTATTAACCTTTTTCAATTTAGATTTTCCAGACCATTTATATCCTTTTTGGTCAATATTATGATCATATACTACTCTTTTTTCGGACATAAATTTTTCAATTTCATTTATTCCTAAACCGCTTTTTTCAAATTCATAATGATGTGCAAAATTTAAAAGTTTTTTTTGTAAATCTTTTGGATCTTTTAAATAGGAAAAATGCCAACCACCGTTTTTAACTATATGTATGTCGCTATATTTTTTTGTGGAAAATAATAGGTCTAGTCTCCAGCTAGGATATTTTCTAGCTTTAATATTTCTTAACCACTGAGGGGAAATTAAATCTTTTTTTTTACATGCTTTTGTTCCAAACCAAGACGGCCCTTCATAAAGAAGATTTAATTTATAATAAAACATTTTTTGTTCAAAAATCGTGATTTTATTTTTAATTTTTGATAAATCGAAATTTACTAAATCAGGTATTTCATCCAAATCACTAATCAATATTAAATCTTCTGGACGACAATCATCTAAC
>CACKXA010000042.1 GCA_902604055.1 uncultured Pelagibacteraceae bacterium
CAGCGTTTGTTAATTCTAACAAGACTCGTTGAGAAAAAAAAATTCCATTAGTCAAATCTAAATTTTTTTTCATATTTTTTGGATAGATATTTAAATTCTTAATAAGATTATTTAATCTGTAAAGAGCAAAATCTAAGGTCACTGTTGTGTCAGGACCAATATTTCTTTCAACAGCTGAATGAGAAATATCTCTTTCATGCCATAGAGCTACATTTTCTAAGGCAGGTATTACCGCAGATCTTATTAGTCTTGCTAACCCTGTCAAATTTTCACTCAGTATCGGATTCTTTTTATGAGGCATAGCTGAAGAACCTTTTTGTTTTTTTCCAAAAAATTCTTCCACTTCTAGAACTTCTGTTCTTTGGAGATGTCTAATTTCTGTTGCAAATCTTTCAATAGAACTTCCAATTATAGCAAGTGTTGAAAAAAATTGCGCATGTCTATCTCTAGGAATTATTTGAGTAGAGACAGGCTCTACATTAAGTTTTAATTTTTTTGCTACATAACTTTCTACTTTAGGGTCTACATTAGAAAAAGTTCCAACTGCACCAGAGATCGCACAAGTAGAAATTTCTTTAATTGAATTTTCTAATCTTTTTTTATTTCTTAAAAATTCTTGATAAAAAGATAAAATTTTGAGACCAAAAGTAATCGGTTCAGCATGTATCCCGTGACTTCTTCCTATACATAAAGTAAATTTATGTTTAACAGCTTGCTTTTTTATAGACTTAAGAAGTTCATTTATGTCTTTGACTAAAATTTCCCCAGATTGTTTTAATTGAAGATTAAAACATGTATCTAAAACATCAGAGGATGTCATCCCTTTGTGCAAATGTCTTGCTTCTTTACCAGCTTTTTCTGTAATAGATGTCAAAAAAGCAATTACATCATGTTTTACTTTATCTTCAATTTGTAAAATTCTTTTTACATTAATTTTTGCTTTAGGTTTAATCTTTTTAACGGTGCCTTTAGGTATTACTTTTAATTTCTCCATCGCTTCTGCTGCAGCGAGTTCAATATCTAGCCAGATAGAATATTTATTATAATCTTGCCAGATAGCTTTAATTTCTTTTCTTGAGTATCGTTCAATCATATTAGTAGATTAACTAATTTTTTTGGATAAGGTAAAAATTTCGTATCCATCCTTTGTTATACCAACAGTATGTTCAAATTGTGCTGAAAGTGTTTTGTCTTTAGTAACCGCAGTCCAACCATCATTTAATACTTTTGTTTCATATTTACCAAGGTTAATCATAGGTTCTATAGTAAAAATCATACCAACTTTTAACTTCTCACCAGTTCCTTTTTTTCCATAATGTAAAACATTAGGCTCTTTATGAAAAGTCTCACCTATACCATGACCACAAAAATCTTGAACTACAGAAAAACCATTTGCTTCTACGTGCTGTTGAATAGTAGAGCCTATATCTCCTAAATGAACATCCTCTTTTAAAATTTTTATTGCATTCATCATAGCTTCATAAGTTGTTTTAACTAATTTTTTTGCTTTAATAGAAACATTTCCAACCTCAAACATTCTACTAGTATCTCCGTGCCAACCATTTTTAAAAGCTGTTACATCTACATTTAATATATCACCTTCCTCTAATACTTTATCTGATGGAATTCCATGACATACTATGTGATTAACGGACGTACAACATGACTTTGGAAATCCTCTGTAAAATAGAGGAGCAGAGTAAGCACCGTGATCATTTATAAATTCATAACAGAGAGCATCAATTTTATGAGTTGTTATTCCTGGTTTAATTAACTTTGCTACCTCATCAAGCGCTCCAGAAGCAATAGAACCAGCAACTCTAGTTTTTTCAAAAGACTCTTTTATTTCAGAATTCATTAAATTTTAATTTTTATTTTTTTATTTATTTCTATTCTTTTTGAACTAAATTTACAATCATAGCAGAGAATATTTAATTTTTTTTTAACAGCTATTGACAATGTCTTCGAGTACTCAGGATCTATATCGTTTGCGATACTAAATTTATCACAGTCTTCTCGTTGAACGATAAAAATTATATAAATTTTAAAACCTTTCTTTTTTGCATTTAATAATTCTTTGATATGCTTTGTTCCCCTAGATGTTATCGCATCAGGAAACTCAGCATTTTTTGGCTTTCTTTTTAAAGTAACATTTTTAACTTCCAAAAAGGCTTTAAATTTTTTTGTTGATATTAAAAAATCAAATCTTGTATTTTTACCAAACTTAACTTCTGACTTGACAGAAATCTCTTTATCAAACTCTTTAATAATGTTGTTATTTAATGCATCTAAAACAATTCTATTTGTTAAATGGGTATTCACACCTACTTTTGAATTACCATCTTTAATAATTTGTAAAGTAAA
>CACKXA010000043.1 GCA_902604055.1 uncultured Pelagibacteraceae bacterium
GTTTCCAGTTTTAGGCATTGGCATCAACTGCATCTCACCTAATATTCTTGACACTCGTAAAGTCGGTTGAGCTCCTTTACTCATCCAATATTTTACTCTCTCAAATTCTACTTTAACCCTTTCTTTTTTATCTTTCGGCAAAAGTGGATTATAAGATCCAATTTTTTCAATAAATTTTCCATCCCTAGGGTATCTTCCATCCGCTACTACTATTTTATAGATAGGTCTTTTTCTAACACCTCCCATTGATAATCTTATTCTTAACATATTGTTCCTTTCATTTTAGTTGATTAAGCATTTCATCTGGCATCATCCCAGATGGAATTTTTTTTCCTTGAGACATTTTTTTCATCATGTCGGACATCATTTTAAATTGTTTTAGTAATTTATTGATCTTAGAAACTTCTACTCCTGATCCTATTGAAATTCTTTTTCTTCTTGATCCACTTATAATCTTTGGATTTTCTTTTTCTTGCCTAGTCATTGATAATATTATGGCTTCATTTTCAATTAACATTTTTTCATCAATATTTGCCTGATCCATTTTAGATTTCATTTTATTTACTCCAGGAAGCATTGACATGACTCCCTCCATTCCTCCCATTTTTTTCATCTGCCTTAACTGAGCAAGGTAAGAGTCCATTGTAAATATTCCCTGTTTTAATTGTTCTTCTGTTTCTTTAATTTTTTCATCACTCAAATCTTGTTGTGCTTTTTCAACTAGAGTAACTACATCTCCCATGCCTAAAATTCTATTAGCAAGTCTGTCAGGATGAAATATTTCTAGATCATCAATTTTTTCTCCTACTCCAATAAATTTTATTGGTTTGCCTGTAACATGTTTCATGCTCAAAGCTGCTCCGCCTCTAGCGTCTCCGTCGACTCTTGTAAGAATTATTCCTGAAAGATTAACAGCTGTATCAAATTCCTTTGCAACGTTCACAGCTATTTGTCCTGTCAGTGAGTCGGCTACTAAAATTGTTTCAGATGGTTTTGTAATATCTTTAATTTGTTTTATTTCAGACATCATAGCTAGATCTATTTGGGTTCTACCTGCAGTATCAAATATTATAATGTCTGAACCATTAAGGTTAGCAGAATTTAAAGCTCTTTTAGCAATATCAATAGGCTGCTGTTTTTCAACTATTGGTAAACATTGAATTCCATTTGCTTCTGCAAGTAATTTAAGCTGCTCTTGAGCGGCTGGTCTATAAACATCTAAGCTTACTAGGATTACTTTCTTTTTATAATTTTTTTCAATATTTTTTGCTAGTTTTGCTGCAGAAGTTGTTTTACCTGAACCTTGTAAGCCGACTAATAATATAGAAACTGGTGGAACAGCTTTGAAATTTAATTCTTCATTTTTAGAACCTAAAATTTTTACTAATTCATCATATACAATTTTAACAATCATCTGACCAGCAGAAGTTGATTTGATAATTTCTTGGCCGATAGCTTTAGGTTTTACATTTGAGATAAATTCTTTAGTGACAGAAAGAGCTACGTCTGCCTCTAATAAAGCCAGTCTTATTTCTTTTAAACCAGAGTCAACCTGTTCCTCGGTCAACGAGGGTGCACTTTTAAGTTTAGAAAAAATAATTTCTAATTTATTTGTTAAATTTTCAAACATTTTTATAACAACCAACACCTATCGCACTAGTGGGCGAACCTTCGCTGACTAGTGTCGACACTCTTGTTTCAAGAGCACCGCAAAAACTTAAGTATTTGCGGAAAGTTTGGAGAAACTACAATTTGGGGTTTTAAAAGTCAATGAATAATTATACTAATCAATTATGGCAACTATTAATGCTTTCAAAATGGACGGATTAGGAAATGATTTTATCATTATTGATAGAAGGATAAACTCTATTAATTTAGTGAAAGAAAAGATTATTCAATTAGGAAACAGAGCTAATATTGGTTTCGATCAAATAATCTTTATTGAAAAAGAAAAAGAAAATTCTTTTCCTATAACAATTTTTAACTCTGATGGAGGTGAAGTAAGTGCTTGTGGAAATGGTTCTAGATGTGTGGCTTATCTTCTTAGCAAAAACTTAAGCACCAAAGAGATTAAATTAAAAACTAACAATAGGATACTTAAAGCAAAAATATTTAAAGATTTTTATGTAGAACTTGAAATGGGAAAACCTTTATTAGG
>CACKXA010000044.1 GCA_902604055.1 uncultured Pelagibacteraceae bacterium
CTCAGTTAAATTGTTTAATGCCTTTTCAGCTGAAGTCTCTGTAAGTCCCATTGACATGTCTAATTTTTCTTTAGATCTATAAGAGAAACCTCTCTTAAGATCATTTAATTGAATTGAAGATAGTCCTAAATCAAATATGATTGCATCTGCTAATTTATTTCCTACAATAGAATTTACTTCACTAAATTTTCTTTGATAGAAAAAAAATCTATTTGGATATTGTTTTTCTAATTTTAAGCTAATTTTTTTTATAAGACTATCACGGTCAAGCGCTATAACTTTTGTTTTTGAAAACTTTAAAAACTTCTTAGAATAGCCACCTCCACCAAAAGTACAATCAACAAAAATTCCACCTTGACCTGGAGAACAAATTTTAATTACCTCTTCCAACATCACTGGAAAATGGGAGGACTCCAGTGATGATGTTAGATTTGACATAGCAATATAAATTTTTCATTAAATTTTTTGTTTTCTTAAAAATGCAGGAATTTCAAAGTCTTCGTCCTCTTCGTTCGTATCTTGATCAAAAAGTTTTTCATTGTAAGAGTCATTTGTTTCCTCAAAACTATTCTCAGTCTTTGTTTCATTGTCATTTTCAAAAAGTTGTGGTGTATGCTCCTCGCCATTATCTTGTTCCAAATTTAGATCAATGCTATTTTCACTGACAGTTGGTGTATTTTCTTTATTGGTTTCAATATAGGTGGCACTTTCCATAGAAACCCCATTAGGAATGTTATTTGTATCTATTTCGGACATAGGTACTTCTTTTTCCGAAATAGCTGAAGACTGATCATTATTTTCTGCTATCAACTGCTCTTGATTATTTATTTCAAATTTTTCATCTAATTTTAATGCAGTTGCGCCTTCTATAGAGTTTAAAGTACTATTTTCTGCGCTGACATTGCTTGAAAATAAATTTTCTGAATATCCGCTATTTCTATTTTGTATTCTAGAAACCATATTAAGCACGGTATTAGTCTGGGGTTTATGTCCATCTAAAGCAGTCGCAACTATTGACACTCTCATCTTACCTTCCATATTTTCATCTTTAATAGCACCAAAAATCAGTTCTACTTCAGGATCAACTTCGGTTCTTACTTTTTGAACAGTTTGATCAACTTCAAATAAAGTTAAGTCTTTGCCGCCAGTAATATTTATTAATAATCCTCTAGCACCTTTTAATGAGTATTCATCAATTAATGGATTGTTTAATGCCATTTCAGTAGCCGCCATAGCTCTGTTTTCTCCTTCAGCTTCTCCAGTGCCCATCATAGCTTTACCCATTGAACTCATTACTGTTTCAACATCAGCAAAATCTAAATTTATCATACCTGGTCTCACCATTAAATCAGTAACACTTTGCACGCCGTGTCTTAAAACATTATTTGAAAGGTGAAATGACTCTTCAAATGTAGTTGTTTCACTTGCTATCTTAAAAAGATTTTGATTTGGAACAACTATTGTTGTATCAAGGTGTTTTTTTAAAGCCTCTAAACCCTCCAAAGCTCTCCTCATTCTTTTTGAACCTTCATAATCAAATGGTAAAGTAGTTACTCCCACTGTAAGAATATTTAATTCTTTTGCAGCTTTGGCAATAACATGAGAAGCTCCCGTTCCTGTTCCGCCTCCCATTCCTGCTGCAATAAAAACCATATTACTTCCTTGAATATAATTTACTATTTCTCCAATTGACTCATCTGCTGCTGCTTGACCTATATTGTGTTTTGCGCCCGCGCCAAGACCCTTTGTCAGATTCATACCAATTTGAATTTTTGCATGAGCTTTGCTCATTTTAAGATCTTGAGCATCTGTATTAATTGCAACAAATTCAACACCATCCATTCCTGATTCTATCATCGCATTAATTGCATTTCCTCCTGCACCGCCAATTCCTAAAACTAAAATTCTAGGTTTCAATTCTTTAAGTTCTCCACCACCAATATTTATACTCATGCTTCCTCCCCTTTTTGTTTATTTTCCCATTTTAAATTAGATCTATTCTGATACGCTTTTTTTCTTGCTGTTATTTTAAATTTTTCAAATATTTTTGGCTCCCATATTTGAAAAGTTTTACCAAGACCAACAAATAGGATATTATTTTTTATTTTTGCATGATCTAGTAATTTTTC
>CACKXA010000045.1 GCA_902604055.1 uncultured Pelagibacteraceae bacterium
TCTTTTAGATACTTTAACGTTTTAGTCTCAATAGGATTATAAATAGTATCAATATATATTAATTCTTGTTTGGTGTTTTCAAAGTTAAAATCAAAATTTTGTCCGTTTTTTAATCCTAGACTAGTTGCATTTACTATAATATCAAAATTTTTTATCTCTTGTTTTAAAGACTTCCAATCTAGAATATTTAAAAATTTGAATTTTTTTTTCAAAAAGATAGATTTATCGTAAGTACGATTTATTAAAGAGATATTTTTAATTTTCATTTTATATAAAGAAAAAATAACAGATGGAGAAACGCCTCCAGCTCCTATTACTAAAGCTTTTTTATTTTCTGTTTGAGTAATCTCTTTTAAATAAGCAGCTTGAAGCCCAAACACATCGGTATTTTCCCCAATTAAAGTATTATTTTGTCCTAAATAAATTGTATTTATAGAGTTAGTAATTTTTGCATCGTTAATTAACTGATCAACAAAAGGAATAATTTTTTGTTTATATGGCAAAGTTATGTTGATTCCATCTAGTTCTTTTGCTCTTATTTTTTTAGTTATATTTTCCAACTCATTTTCTTTAACGTCCAACAAAGTGTATTCAGCGTTAATACTGTATTTTTTAAACCAATAATTGTGCAAAATAGGCGATAGCGAATGTGAGATTGGGTTACCAATTATAGCGTAAATCTTTTTCATTTTTTATGCTGCTTAATATAATTCAGAATGTGTTTTATAGGCAAACCCATAATTGATTCCGAGTCACCTTTTATATATTCAAAAAGAGATGCCCCGTCAGCCTCTATTTGGTAAACACCATAATTTAACAATATTTCAGTTTTAATTTTCTTTAAATAATCTACTAATTCTTGCTCTTTAAGATTTTTCATCTTCAATTCTGATTGGTCTGAATAATTCCAAACCATTGACCCATTTTTGGAAATACAAACAGAGCTGATTAAATAATGTTTAGAATTATTCAGCCTTTTCAAAATATCTAATGCTTCGTTTCTGGAGTTTGGCTTATTAATTAATTCGTTATTTAATGAAATCACACTGTCAGCTCCTAATACCAGGAGATCCGGAATTTTTCTACTAACTGTTGTTGATTTAAGCTCAGCAAGATTTTTAGATATAAGCAATGGTGTAGCTTTTTCAGCTATCAAAGATTCTTTAATTTGATCCTCATCTACGTTTGAAACAATTACCTCTGACTCGATTTTATACTTATCTAATATATCTTTCCTAACACCACTTTTAGAGGCTAATATTATTTTCATTTAGTTTTTGTTATTTCAAATATTTTAAGTATTGAAGCAGCAGTTTCTTCAACAGATTTTCTGGTAACATCGATTATGGGCCAATTATTCTTTTTAAAAAGATTTTTAGAATTATTAACCTCTTCTTTTATGAAATCTAGATTAGTATATTCTTTTAAATTTTTTTCTTTCATAATTGCTACTCTATTTCTTCTAATGTCTGCTAATCTTTCGGGGTCAGCGATTAAACCAATAACACAAACTTTGTTCTTGTTCGATTTTAAGTCTTCAGGAATTTTTTGGTCTAAAACAAGTGGGATATTGATTGTTTTGTAACCTCTGTTTGCCAAATAAATTGATGTTGGTGTTTTACTTGTTCTGCTTACACCTAAAAGCACTATATCAGCATTATTTATATCTTCTATTTTTTTTCCATCATCATGAGACATTGTAAATTGTATAGCCTCTATTCTTTTGTAATAATCGTCGTCAAGTACATGTTGCGCACTTGGTTTGTGAATAGCTTTTTCGTTCAAAAGTTTAGAAAAATTTAGTATCAAATTACCAAGTATTCCAAAGCAAGGTATGTTTTTTTTCTCACTTATATTAGACATGTATTTTGCTAACTTTGTTTCAACTATCGTATATAAAATGATCGAATTTTGTGAAAGTTGACATTCTTTTATAATTTTATTGATTTGTTGTTCAGTTCTAACAAATGCGAACTCTTTTTTTTCATATTCAAAATTTGCAAATTGCGATTTGATTGATAAAAAAATTCTATCTAAGGTTTCGCCTGTTGAGTCAGACACGAGATATACATTGTATTTTT